>JAYTKX010000023.1:0-3057 GCA_043729865.1 Methanobacteriota archaeon | reverse complement strand
CTTTAATTTCATTTATGCGCCTTAATTTCAGCAATTCTATAATCGTTCTGGCTTCCCATCGTCTTATGGGAGCATGAATTTTCTGCAGCTTGCAGTCACAAACCCCGGACTTAAGTACGAGGCCTGTAGCTAGCGTTCTTAGCATGATGTACATCCTGAGTATCAATATACCTGCTTACTACATCCCATCCATTCCCAACAGAACCATGGAAGCAGCTAGGCGCCCACATATGCTCGCCGCACCATCCCTTAAGATGAGGAAATTCCTTCCTGAGAATTCTGCTCGTTCTTCCTTTCAATCTCTTTGCAATGAAACTTAAAGAATACTTCGGAGGGTATTTAAAGAAAATGTGGACATGGTCTGGATTAACTGCTATCTCGATTATCTCAATGCCCAGTTCTTTACAGGTCTTACAAATAATGCCCTCGCATATCATTGCGACATCTCCAGTCAGTATCTTGCCCCTGTATTTCGGGGCAAAAACCATATGATCAGTCAGCAGCGACACGGTGTGTCTGTCATGCCTGAGTTCTTTTATATTAGTCTGTCCGTTCATATCCTCCAGCAGGATGAGTGCATATATAAATTTGAGGTGAGAGCGGCGCGAAAGTATTAACTTTACACAGATTAAACGGATCAGCGCGCATCCGTGTCATCCGCGCCATCCGTGTTCCCGTTTCAAACTAAATTGGATTCATTCATTATGTCTCCTATACTTTTTTGTCATTTAAAGGAGAGAAGAGGCTGTTTTGGACCATACTTTCGAGCTTTTTTGCTTCAATAAGCCATGCTCTTGCTTTAGATCACCAAACTTGCAGACAATCCATTCAGCACACTTTTCTTGAACTCAACGAACCTGTCCTCCAATATCGCTTCCCTTGCGCCCTTTACTACCCACTGCATGAAATGCAGGTTATGGATCGAGGCTAACCGCAGCGCGAGGAGTTCCGACTCCTTGAAAAGATGATGCAGATACGCTCTCGTATAGTTCCGGCACGTATAGCAATCACAATTTTCATCGACCGGAGCAAAGTCCATCGCGAATTTAGCGCGGGCAATGTCAATATTTCCCCTTGAGGTCATAAGCGTCTGATGCCTTGCGTTTCTCGTCGGGAAAGCACTGTCGAAAATATCAACACCCGCCTCGACCGCAGATAAAAGTTCAACAGGCGAACCTACGCCCATGAGGTAGCGCGGCTTATCTTCAGGCACAAGCGGCACGCTGGACTTCAATACCTCGTTCATAATATCTTTTGGCTCGCCTATGGAAAGCCCTCCTATCCCGTAGCCGTCAAAATCCATCTCTACAAGTTCCTCAGCGCATTTCTTTCTCAGTTCTGCGAACGTCCCGCCCTGAAGTATCGCGAAAAAGAGTTGCCCCCGGTTCTGCTCAATGCTCTTTGCCCTTTCTGCCCACCGTATCGTCCTTCCGGTTGAAGCTTCAATAGCGCTGTGATCGCTGCCATACGCCGGGCATTCATCCAGTATCATGGCGACATCAGAACCGATAATTTTCTGGTTTTCAAGACAGGTCTCTGGCGTATAGGAATACTTCTTCCCATCGCGCGGGTTCTTGTATGTAAATCCCTCATCCGTTATCTTGAAAGGGAAATCCTTGCGTATCATCTGGAAGCCTCCGCTGTCTGTAAATATCGCCCTGTCCCAGTGCATGAATTTATGAAGTCCTCCCGCTCTCCTTATGACCTCCATTCCTGGCGCAAGCAAAATATGAAATGCGTTGCTGATGAGTGCCTGCGTACCCATTTCACGCAGTTCTTCAGGTGTAATGGTCTTTACAGTGCCTTTTGTCGCCACAGGCATGAATGCCGGCGTGTCGATCATCCCATGGTTAGTCATGAGCTTTCCAGCCCTTGCACCTGTATTTTTATCTGTGTGAATAAGTTCGAACATGATCACCTATCTGAAAATCAGCATCGCATCGCCGAAGCTGTAAAACCTGTATGAATTCGATATGGCTTCCTTATATGCATCCATAAGCCTCTCCCTGCCAGCGAATGCGCTTACGAGCATGAGAAGAGTGGATTTCGGGAGATGGAAATTAGTTATCAGTGCATCTATCTTTGATATGAACCTGTAAGGTGGATAAATGAAAAGACGACTGAGGTCCTGCATAGCAGTAATGCGCCCGCCCACGCATGAGCTTTCAAGCGCTTTTGCAGTGGTGGTACCGGCTGCTATGAGCTTTCCTTCGTTCTTATTAATAATATCTGCGTTTTCCTGGCTTACAGAAAAATATTCAGGTTCCATGATATGCTCTTCTATGTTCTGGGCTTTTACCGGGGTGAACGTGCCCGGGCTTACATGAAGCGTGACATACGCCACATTAACGCCTTTTTTCTTTATCCTG
Organism: Methanobacteriota archaeon; assembly: GCA_043729865.1. Lineage (GTDB taxonomy): Archaea > Halobacteriota > Methanosarcinia > Methanosarcinales > Methanoperedenaceae > Methanoperedens. The sequence continues at coordinate 688 of JAYTKX010000023.1, read as the reverse complement.
TCCAGCAGCCCGTCCGTAAAATGAAGACCTGCTGTGGGCGCCGCGATCGAGCCCTTCTCCTTTGCATACACGGTCTGATAGCGCTCCCTGTCAACCAGTTTTTGCTTGATATATGGCGGCAGCGGCGCTTCACCTACTGTTTCGAGGATGTCGTTCAGGTTCCCGTTGCAGTTGAAATCAACAATGTATCTGGCGCCCATGGCGTCTCTTTTGACTTCAAGGACTGAGGCTTTAAGTTCCCCGAAATAAAGCATTGTTCCTTCCCTGATGTTCTTTCCCTGTATAAGACACTCGTATCCTGCGCCCGCTTTCGAGACCACAAGCGCTTCCACATGCCCGCCCGTGCTTTTTTTTCCATGGAGCTTTGCAGGGATGACGCGTGAATCGTTCAGAACGAGGGTATCCCCCTTTTCAAGATGATTGGTGGTGTCCCTGAAATACCTGTGTTTTATATCCATTCCGACCACCATTAACCTTGATGCATCCCTGGGTTCTATGGGGGACTGGGCTATGAGTTCTTTCGGGAGATAATAATCAAATTCACAAAGTTTCATCTGGTGCTTAGTTTACACGGTGGTTTAAGTAATTTTTCTATGAGGGTGGTTACCAAAAGATAGATTGAGTTTATAAACCCAAGTTTCCCACTCAAAAATTGAAAACAATAGCAAGCACCCCTGTGCCTTCCGGA
>JAYTKX010000022.1:0-2834 GCA_043729865.1 Methanobacteriota archaeon | reverse complement strand
GGAGGATATTGTTTTGTTGAAAAAAGGGGGATTAGGATTGATGTAAGTGGCTAAAAATTTTACTGTATTAATATTTTAACATCTCTTCGGAGATACTGGATTTGATGTTATCTAATTGAGTCATCTGAACTTCCTCAACAACCTGCCATAAAACTCATTCCCCGCTTCCTTCCTCGCCAGCCTCTCCACAATAAGCTCCGGGGTGCTGCGGGCAAGATAATTATAGCGCGGGTTCCTGTCCACGATAAGATTGAAGTTCTCATCAAGACCCTTAGCTTCGATCCCATCCACGCGGATCTCACGGTCTGTATTCTTCAGTATCGCCTCTGCAAGATGGCTCACGAATACGCCGATACCTTTGTTTTCGTCAAGCTCCTCAAGTATCCCGGAGATTATTTTTGCTGATGCGCCCGGCTCTGTGATGGATTCCATCTCATCGGCAAGGACTATCTTGCTCTTCATGTTCGCTACCGCAGAGAAATTCTTTATCGTGCTCTCAAAAGCCCCTGCGTCCATCGTACCTCTGGACTTCCCAAAATAGTAGAATTCCTCCACGAGACCTAACTCGCAGCGCTCTGAAGGAACTGGAAAACCCATATGGGCAAGTATCACTGTCTGCGCAAGCAATTCGAGCGTGGAAGTCTTCCCTCCCGAATTAACGCCGCTTAGCAGGACAACGCGGGCATCTTTAAGTTTCTTTATATTGCCATTAAAGCTCGTTGCTCCAACCGTGTAATTTATCGGCACAGCATCCTCCAGAAAGAGATTTCTTCCGCCTGCGATCCCTATGCCGCTGCCGTTCTGGATGACCGGCATGCACAGGTTGAACCTGCGCGAAAAACATGCTATTGAGTAACCCACATCAAAGTCAAGCACTTCGCGCACGATGAGGGAAGCCGTCTCTTTAAGTTTTGAAAGCTCACGCGCGCTATCTCTTAAAATGACGAGCTTTCTGGAATTAATGCTTCGAAGCAGATGGTTTTTCAGCGCGTCCACAGCGCGCCTGTCCACCCTGACAGGATGCGAAACCTCATCACCGAAGAAATTATTAACGAATTGCGACTCGGTCGGATCCAGTCCAAGTTCAGCCGCAAGAGCTCGAATGGCATTAGCCGTGACCGTATTATATTTCTCCCTGATCTCCTTTTCAAAAAGCTGGCTTGCGCTTCCATCCATTGCGGTAAGGAGATCAAAACCCTTAACAGTAACTGAACTTTTTTCAATAAGAGAGCCAAATTCAAGAGCCGCCTGCGTTTCCGCCCTGGCGACAGCTTCGTTCAAACCTTCATATATCAGGGTGCATCGGTCTATCTCAGTGTCTATCCCGCTCTTTAAGCCTGCATCTGCACATAGTTTTGAGATGCCAGAAGACAGTCGTTCGATCTCCTCAATTTTTATCTTACTGCAAAAATCCGCAGCGCATTTCCTGATTATCCTGAACACAGAAATAGCGCAGCTTATCGATTCAAGGTTTTTCGAAAAGAAAGCCAGATCTTTCTCAGGCGCTACCTGCCAGGTCTCCAATTTACTTATATCCACGACCTCAACATCGATGTCCTCAGGAAAATCCATGCCTGCAAGAGCGCTGCTTATAAAAACATAAGAATACCCGCGCGCAGTGTCCACAGCTTCTCTTACATCTGAGACCAGGTGCGCCGAAACCGGGAAATTCCTGGCAGCTTCGAACTCCTGCGTCGTGGTCGCGATTATGACCCTGTCCCTTATTACCGGGATGCCAATGCCTGTTTTTACAGGTCTTACTTTAGATAATAAGCCGGAAAGTTCCTCCTCATCCAGCTTACCTGACATATCAATAATGCTTTCGAGTTCTTTTTGCGTTTTTAGTATCCTGTCTTTCCTGCCTGACGGGTATGGAAAGTATAACTGCATTTTGCTTTTTGCATAATCCGTGTGCGCGCAGTCGGATATCAATGCCATGATCTTTTTATATATTTCGTAGGTTTCCCCGGTTTTAAGAAAATCCCTGATGCTGAAGCCTTCATTTGCAGCAAATGCTTCCAGTACAAGAGAGATAGCAGATCTTTCTGTCATCCCTTCTATTTCGCTTAAGGTAGCGATGTCTCCATTTAATATCGCATCAAGCGCCTTATTTTCCGAGCCGAAATGTTCAATAAACCGGCTGGCGGTTTTCTCTCCGATCCTGGGTATGTCCTTCAAACTCTTTATCATTAAAACCCTTTTAGTTCCTGAATGTCATATCCATAGGGCTCATGATTTAAAAAATATTCGTATCAGTTCGCACCAGTTCGTTGTTTGGTCCTTCCTTTTTCAATGTTGGCAAAAATACTTTCGCGCCGCTTGCCCTGTGTTTATATATGCAGATGAACCTGTGAAAGCAATGGTGGTAATATGAACAGGAAAGAACTGCGTCACGACAGGCATACGGTGTCGCTGCTGATGGATCATATGGTTTTCGCCCCGAAATACAGGGGAAAGATGCTGGTTGGCGATGTGGCGATGATATGCGAGGGGATAATTTGTAAGACATGCGTAGAGATGGGTATTCAGGTCATCGAGATCGCTGTGAATCCGGATCATGTTCACATATTCTTTAAATACCCTCCAAAGTATTCTTTGAGTTACATTGCAAAGAAGATAAAAGGAGTTTCGAGCAGGAAAAATATATTCGTGAGCAATATGTATATGAGTATAATAGAGATAAATAAGAAAAACGATAGCTACAGGCCTCGTACATTTGTACGGGGTATACCGTAGTGACTGCAAGCTGCAGAAAATTCATGCTCCCATAAGACGATGGGAAGCCAGAACGATTATAGAATTGCTGAAATTAAGGCGCATAAATGAAATTAAAG
>JAYTKX010000021.1:0-3545 GCA_043729865.1 Methanobacteriota archaeon | reverse complement strand
GACGCCGTGTTTTAAGCCTTTATATGTTCCTTCGAAGAACTGGCGCCCCGGGAATAGCATTACGATGGTGGCAAGAATAAATAGCAAATAATCGTTTTTCAGGACTTCGGGCACGAACGCCCAGCCAAGGTTTCTGCCCATATCGCCAAGCGAGATCGGAACTGCAAGAGCTGCCGCGATCATTAAATTGGTCTTCTGTCTTTTTATCTCAGACTCTCTTGCTCTTTGCTCCCTGTCTGCCTCTGTCTTATCAACTTTTTCAGAGGCTGTATACCCAACATTTTCAATGGCTTTTTTAATTTCCGAAATCGAGACAATTTCGGGGTCATAGGCGATCTTTGCCTGCTCAAGAGGGAAACTCACATTTGCAGAGGTTATGCCTCCTGTTTTCTTAAGAGCGGTTTCTATATTAAGAGCGCATGAAGCGCAGTGCATCCCACCTATTTTTAATGTGATCTCCGGTTTTGCAACCCCGTATCCGATGCCTGTAATAGCGTTTTCAAATGCTGCCGGGTTCACTTTTGCGGTATCATACTCGATCGTTGCTTTTTCAACCGAGAAATTGACCGTTGCTTTTTTTACCCCATCTATCTTATTAAGGACCTTCTCGATATTCTGGGCGCACGATGCACATGTCATTCCTGTAAGTTTTAAAGTGGTTTTTTGAATTCCGCCGGATTTAGCTTCTTCTTTCACTTTTGGGATAGTGACAGCCTGTTTAACAGGTACCGGGCAGGCTTCTTCTTCGTCGATGACAACATATCCGGATGCTGCGATCGCTTTTTTTATCACCTCAAGGTCAGTAATAGAAGTATCAAACGAAATTTTAACCTGTCCCTTTTTATGATCTGAAGAGGCTTTATTGACACCTTTAACACTCATCGCTGCTTCACTGACAGTTTTTTCACAATGCCCGCACATCATGCCTTTGATTTTTATCAAAACGTCTTCCAATTTAATTCTCCGGATTTTGTTGAATTTATACAATATTTATGTAATTGAATTTTCTCTATCCCTTATGTTTGTTTATCATTTATGTTTGTGTTGGTTGAAATATTGAAAAATTTTATGAATTTAAAGCAGAAACCTTATGAAAAGACATCTGAATATATATTATTATTATTTTCAGGAGGATAAGCATGTCAGAAAGATGTATTTACTGCGGTATGGAAATTGAGGGAAAAGGAATTGCTAAAGAAATCGATGGAGATAAAATAAAGTTCTGCAGTCGGCATTGCTCAGTTATGTTCGATGGGCTTGAGAAAAAGGGACGGATGAAAGCAGTGATAATGGCAGAGCGGAACGCTATAATCAAAGATATAGAAGAAGAAAGGGGTACTAAAGTCATAACAATGATCCACAGAAGGGAGCCGTGGGAAGAAACAGATGAAAACCAGATCAACATCGAGGATACAGAGCATGTTCTGATGAGGATAAGACAGACGTCAGAGGATGTGGACATCATACTTCACACACCGGGAGGATTTGTGCTGGCATCTGAGATGATCGCTATGGCTGTGAAGAACCATCCGGCAAAGGTCACGGTTATAATCCCTTTTTATGCCATGTCCGGTGGCACGCTTATTGCTCTTGCGGCAGATGAGATCATGATGGAGAAAGACAGTGTGCTTGGTCCTGTTGACCCACAGTTAGGCGGTTTTCCGGCAGGCGCATTGATCTCGCTGCCAGAAAAAAAGCCCATCGAGACAATATCAGATGACTACATCATGCTCGCAGAGGAAGCCAGGAAGAGCCTGATAAGGGTGCAGAAAATGGTAATGTGGCTGCTGGAAGATAAAATGGATAAGGAGAAGGCAGAGAAACTGGCAGAGTTCCTGACTGGTGGGTACATGACCCACGATACACCCATAATATTTGATGTGGCAAAGAGTTTTGGCTTGAATGTTAAGCAGGGTGTTCCCAGAAAAGTATATGACCTCTTCAGGACGTTTGAGTTTGGTGCTTGTTCCAGACCCCAGAGTGCGAAATATTGAATAAAGAATTATACGAATTTTACCCCAATGTCTGATAAGCCATTTCTTTTTTCATTGGGACGACCAGGGATATTATGATCTGGTTCTCCCTGATCTGTGAGCCGGCATGAATAACCGCATGCTGCATTCTTTGCTTTCTCAACATCTCTTGAGCCGATAAAGATATTATGCCGAGCCGCCCATCTGGAGGCTAATCCTTCACCGATTCTGCCTGTGCCGCCTAAGATAGCTATTTTCATGCTCAATCCATCTCACACTTGCTCTCTAAGCGCAGGAAGAGTGGCATTTGCATGTTCCGATGGCGATTTTCTTTATCTTTCTAATCTTCAACGTTTTCACCTCTTTCAAGCAAATTATTTTAATTCTTTAATTGTCTTTTGGTTTAAATTTGCAAAATTTTATTAAGTTTTTTCTTTATCTATTTAACCAGAAGTCGCTTAAGAGAAGAGATTTATAAGGATCAGCAACACAAACAAAATTTTATTGGAGGTGAAAAAAATGGGCTGGTTTGACAAATATTGTGAAAAATGCGGCATGAAGGTTGACAAGAAGACAGCGCCTCAGCGTTTTGGGAAGTATTTTTGCTCAGAGAAACATGCCGAAGAATATGTGTCTGATATAGAGAACAAAGGAAAACGCTCTCCTGAACAGCAATGCGGTGGCTAATGCTGCTGAAAAGTTCAAAGAAGAAATTGTTGTAGCAGTTACCACTTCTTTGAAACAGAAATTAAGCCAGCCAGAGCTTGAAGCCGTACTTGCCCATGAGTTGAGCCATATCAAGAACCGAGATATGCTGGTTATTACGATTGCAAGTTTCCTGTCCACCGTAGCCTTTTTCCTTGTACGAAATATGCTGTTTTTCGGGGTGGCTCTGCGGTAATCACATGCCAGCCTTCGCATCTTGCCTCGGCACTTATGGCAATCAGCGGGGTCATGGAACGTGTGCCTTCGCGCGACTTAAGAGAAGTGGAACGGTAGATACTAACATATATTTGTAAAAAAAGAGACGAATTTGTCGCAACAAGTAAGTTAAATCAATCGAGATAAGAAAAATGAATTCACTGGCAGTAATTAGAGCGAATGACAGTTCTAAATTAAGCACAGCACTTCGTGACCTAGTGTCCTGTCAAGGCTAAATTGTCAAATGATATCGAGATAATTATAGAGTTTTCCGCAAATCAAAAAAAAACGTGATCTATTGTTATGGACGCGGCGCAAATGCGCGCATGCAGGAATTACTATGTTCAGCTTTTGAAAAAATTAGCCGTAGATGAACGCAGATAAACGCAGATTTAATGCTACGGTTTTTGAAAAATAATAACACCAAAACTATATAATCCCACGCGCCGAATCGTTCCCGAAACAAACACATTTGAGAACTTAAATACAAGAAGAACGCTAAATCCCACGAACCGATAAGATTCGCTGGATTTGATGCTACAAATCTGCGTTATCAATGCCGAAACCCTGCGGGTTCTCGACTCCGCGCACACCTATGCCCCGCAGGGCATAGGTGGACACGCCCTCCAGAGGCGTGACTCTGGGCGCCAT
>JAYTKX010000020.1:0-30450 GCA_043729865.1 Methanobacteriota archaeon | reverse complement strand
GGATTTATATTGAACCGTCCGCGCTTCTGTCCGCTTTTTTCTTTGGCGATCTCAATATATTCTTTCTCTTCCCCGAATTTATCGCTTTTCTGGAGCGAGATCATCATGAACCATCCAGCAGCCATCTTTATTTCAGTAAATCCTTTCTCATCGTTCATAGAATCTCCACACTTCCTACCATCGCATCCACTAAAACCTTATCCCCCGTCTTTATGGTCGTGACCGGATCTTTCTCGACCCTGTCCACGAGCGGTATCCCCGAGATTATGGCGCCGACGGCGACTATGGGCTCTGTTTTTATGTTTATCATCGCAGCAGGCGCAGCGCCGTTCTTTTTTAGCTGGTATATCACGTACGAGCCCACTGTCGATCCTTTGCCTGACGGAAATACCAGCACTTTCCCTTTGATACTCTTTCCGGCAAGTTCATGCCCCTTTTCTATCACGATCCCGGTCATGGGGTCAACGCTGCCGAGAAAAGATATGGGCTGTGAGGTGACAAGGGCTTCACCCTGTGCATTTCCGCGTGAGACTATATGTGCTTTGAGTTTTATCATTTCCTTATACCGATATATTCCCGCAGGTCCGCTATCCCCAGCCTTTTGGTCAATTTATCTATAAAAGTTGAATTCAGTTCCCATCCAAGGTCAAGCTGGGCGTAATAATAAAGTGTCCCGAGAAGCCCCATCACTTCAAGGCGGCGGGATGAGTTCATCACCTTTATATGCCGGTAGAACTTCACTGTGCCAAGTTTTGTTATGCGCCTGCTGAAATCCACATCCTCAAGAAGAACATTAGTGTAACCCCCGCATTTGAAGTATGCATCGCGGCGGACGGCTGTGTTGAAACCAGGCAGCGTTGCGGAACGCAATCTGTCCCTCATTGAAAAATAGTTGTTCGCGACGCCCTCAGCGAGTTTTATCTGTTCAGACCTTTCAGAGAATTCAAAGCCTGTAGAAAATGCAACTATATCCTGATTTGCCTTGAACATTTCATATAAGAAAGAAATGTAGTACCCCGGAATATGGGTATCGGCATCGATAAAAACGAAATATTTGCTGCTCTCGCTTGCATTAACTGCCCCGAAATGCCTTGCAGGACCAATGCCGCGTTCTTCGCAGTTGACCACCCGATCAGCATACCTCTGTGCGATCTCCCGGCTCCCGTCCGTGCTGCCGTTATCAGATACTATGAGCTCATAGGGTTTATTCGTGTTCTGGTCTTTGATAGAAGCAAGTGTAGCCTCAAGATATTTTGCTTCGTCAAGTACAGGAACGATAACTGATAATTCAGGCTCCATCGTTCTCTCTATTAATTGATATGTATTATATATATTTTTATTATGGACCCGGCGGGATTCGAACCCGCGGCCTTTGCGTTGCGAACGCAACGATCTACCCCTGATCTACAGGCCCTGAAAAAATAAAACGTCAAAGGATATAAGAATTACATCCTCCCCAGTTCTTCAACTGATACATTCTCGACGCCCTTAACTTTGCTGAAGGCTTCTTCCACCTTCTCGGTACCGCCTTCCAGGTCGCCGACTTTCACGACGACCATCAGTGCTTTTAACCCGAATGCAACAGGCTCTTCCGAGAATCCATGCAGCCGTGCGCCTTTCGGGATGGCTTTCGTCAGGGCTTCCCTGAGCTTGTTAAGGTCGACATCCGTGCCGGATGGCATTATTCTTATTTTTGCTGCGACTTCACCCATTGTCCTCACGGTCCCTGGAACCCGCATTTGGGGCATTTATATGGGTTGCTCTGGTGTCTGCAACTCTTGCATCTACCAAGTTCAGTTCCGCATTGCGGGCATGGAATTCGCGCATAACCGCGCTCAATGAGATTTACTCCGCATGATACACAATTTTTTGCTTCAGCTTTTGGCATAATATTCTCCTGATATTGTGCTTCCCATATAATCGAATGCTATTAAAATTTATCCCCTTATAAGTGTCCCGTGGAAATTACCCTTAAAAGCATTAACTAACCTGCCATGGCAGTTCCCGTTAAGGATTTCACAGTTCATTTTGTTTTTTATGAGAAAACCTGGCAGTTCACCGTCCACGCATGTTTCTATCCCCTGCAGTTCTTCAGCATTTAGCTCTGTTTTCAATTTTCCATTGAGGAATATCCCGTCCACATCTGTCAGTTTGATAAATCTCGCCCCGAGATCATGCGCCACCCATGCAGCGATCGTGTCCGAGGTCACATCCCATGTATGCGGCAGTTCATCCTTCTTTTTAAGGAGTGCATAAGGCAGGAGGATATACGCCCCCTCATCTTCAATACCTGTATCATTAACGAGTTCGGCATCACTCCCGTCCGCGATAAAATAACCGTACTGCTCCATCGCAAGTACTGCCATCCAGTGACTGGCTTCATCTGAAGCTTTCACCTTTCGCACAGTATCAGCGAACACCGAGCCGCCCGGGATTATCAATATGGTTTCAGCGTTTTCATTTGAATAATCGACGATCTCTTTTACGATATTCTTTGCCCTGTGTATAAGGCTTCCACCAAGCTTTACCACTATCATATATTTTCACTTGAACGGCAGTGCTTAAATATGTAATGGGAATATAAAACAGGCTCAATGAGGACTATTGACTGGGAGCCAGAGAAAAACAGTATCGTGATGATAGACCAGACACTCCTGCCGGGGGAGTATAAAGTGATCGAGTGCAGTACTATCGATTGCCTGTGCGAAGCGATAACAAAACTGCGCGTGCGCGGCGCGCCGGCGCTGGGGGCAGCAGGAGGGTTCGGCGTGGCACTTGCTGCGCAAAGGAGTAAGGCATCCTCCCCGGACGGCATGATGAAGGACATCGAAGAAGCCGGGAAAACTATCATCAGCACGCGACCTACTGCTGTGAACCTTTCGTGGGGCGTTAAACGCGTCCTCAATGCGGTAGATGATGCAAAAAACGTGAAAGAAGTCAGGCTTTTCTCCCTCGATGAAGCTAAAGCCATTGCTGACGAGGACGTGGAGAAGAACATGGAACTGGGAGAGTACGGCGCTATGCTGCTTGAGGATGGCGATACTGTTATGACGCACTGCAACGCAGGAAGGCTTGCGTGCGTGGACTGGGGGACTGCCCTGGGTGTCATCCGCTCTGCGCGGGCGCAGGGTAAAGACATTAAGGTCATCTCGTGCGAGACGCGCCCGCTTAACCAGGGGAGTCGCATTACGACTTGGGAGCTGATGGAAGATAAGATACCAGTCACGCTTATCACTGACAGCATGTCAGGTCATGTGATGCGAAAAGGCATGGTGGACAAAGTCATCGTTGGGGCGGACAGGATAACGCAGGATGCGGTATTCAACAAGATAGGAACTTATACTCATTCAGTAATCGCCAAAGAGCATGATGTGCCGTTTTATGTGGCTGCGCCGGTCTCCACGTTCGATTTTGAACGCATGGAGGACGAGATAGAGATAGAGCTTCGAAACCCCGATGAGCTGAAGTTCTTCGGGAACCACCAGATCGCGCCGCTGGACGTGGAAGTGTACAACCCTGCTTTTGATGCGACGCCGATGGAGAACGTGAGCGCGATAATAACGGAGAACGGGGTTTTTTATCCGCCGTTTTTGATTGAAGAAGTAAAGATCAGGGTTTAAGTAGTTTATGTGAGCATACCGGCAGGTTATGTCAGAAAATAGATTTAAAATAGAAAAAACTATTTATCTTATGGTACAAAGTAGTAATAGTGGTAAAAGTGGTTGGCAAATGGATGAAAAGGAAGCTGAAGAACTCAAAAAAGAACTAAAGGATGCGTGGAAAAAATGGGAATTGTAGTCGATTCAGATATTCTCATTGATCTTTTAAGAGAAAAAGATGATGCAGTTAAGAAAATAAGAGAACTGGAGAAAAAAAGATAAGAATTTATCATCGACCAGAGGTCTCCTGAAAAACCTGACATTGCTTCATACAACAGAAGAAGCAATGGAAACAGGAGGCAGGATCTATTCAGATATGAAAGCAAAAGGTAAATCAATCGATATAAGAGATGTCCTCATAGCAGCCATAACCTTGCAGAATGGCGCCAGTCTCCTTACCAGGAATAGAGAACATTTTGAACGTATAGAGGAACTTGTTCTGGTGAGTATAAAATGAACCGATGGCACCGTGATTACGGACTCGAGGCTCGCATGTTCATGACCATGTTCATGCTTGCAGCCGTGTATCTTCTTTTCCTGTATGCCCTGTGGATATTAGGGGGCGTTGACAAATACAGCCTGATATTCATAGCAGGAATAATGCTGTTCATACAGTTCTTCTTTTCAGACAAACTTGCGTTATGGAGCGTCGGCGGGCGAATAGTCAGCGAGCAGGAAGCGCCGCAGCTTCACCAGATGATATCAAAGCTTTGCACTACAGCCGATCTCCCGAAGCCGAAAATCGCTATCGTTGAAAGTAGCGTCCCCAACGCCTTTGCCACAGGAAGGAGCAGCGGGAGCGCCGTGGTGGCGGTCACAACCTCATTGATGCAGCGCTTAAATCCAGCAGAGGTTGAAGCCGTACTGGCGCATGAACTGAGCCATGTGAAGAACCGGGACATGCTTGTCATAACGATAGCAAGCTTCCTTTCGACCGCGGCTTTTTTCATCGTGCGCAACATGCTTTTCTTCGGGATGGGAGGGCGCGACCGAAACAGGAGCGCGGGGGCAGCTTTACTGGTATGGCTCATATCTCTTGTGGTATGGATACTGAGCTTTCTTCTTATCCGCGCCCTGTCAAGGTACAGGGAATTTGCGGCTGACAGGGGGTCAGCCATTCTCACAGGTCGTCCCATGAACCTTGCATCAGCACTGATGAACATAAGCGGGACTATGGAACGTGTGCCTTCGCGCGACCTGAAGGAAGTTGAAGGGATGAACGCCTTTTTTATTATTCCTGCTTTATCTTCGGATTCGATCATGAACCTCTTCTCAACGCATCCGCCCATCGAAGAGCGCATCCATGCGCTTGAGGAGATGGAGAGGGGGATAGGGATTTAATTGTCGTTCAAGTGGTGATCCTGTGGGCTGCATATTGTTCTTTGACGGGGCGTGCAGGGGGAATCCAGGACCGATGGGTATAGGGGCAGTCTTACTGGAAAACGGGAAGAAGATCAAAGAAATATCAAAACGCCTCGGTAAAGGGACGAACAATATCGCGGAATGGAGCGCCCTGATAGAAGGTCTGAAGCTTGCAAAGGCTCACGGGTGCAGGGAGCTTGAAGTGCGGGGGGACAGCCAGCTTATCATAAGGCAGATCACAGGGCGGTACATGGTGAAAAGCCAGAATCTCATACCTCTTTATGATGAAGCAAGAAAGCTGTGCAGGAATTTTGAAAAGATCAGTTTCAAGTGGGTCAAAAGAGATGATAATACGTCTACAGATGCTTTATCGAACAGGGCATTGGATGCAGGAAGTTGCTCCATGTCCCCAGGTCTGAGTGGATGAGATTAAAACTCGCTGAGATGGTTAAAGAAAGCATCCTGAAATACCGTGAGGTACTGGCACTGGAATATTCAATGGGGCACATCTCTTTCGATGAAATGCGAAATGCTCTTGGCAGCGATGCAGAGGATGTAAAAAAGGTACATGACATGACCCGAAAGGGCAAGAAAGAGATGGATAAACTGAGAAAATGAGGGACCGGCGTACATGGAAGAATAATCTCATATACATAGCTGGCGTGCAATTGTTCAAATAGCATTATCATACTCTGCAATCTAAGAGCATTCCGCAATAACTATATTATATTATCACTTAATTGGGCAAGCTATGTTCACGATAATGGATCATCTTGAAGTAAAAAACAATCATCTAATAATAGGCGGCGCCGATACCACAGAACTTGCACAGCAGTATGGCACGCCGCTCTATGTCACCAATGAATCGCGCGTCATTGAGAATTTCCAGGCTTACAGGAAAGCATTCCCGGACGCAGATATCTATTATGCAGCCAAAGCAAACGGCAGTTTCGCGATCCTGAGGATGCTTGCAAGACAGGGAGCGGGCGCCGACGTGTTCAGCTTTGGTGAACTTTACATGGCGCTTCTTGCAGGGATACCGCGCGAGAAGATACTTTTCAACGGGAACTCAAAGACGGACTTTGAACTCCAGAAAGCAGTGGAGCTTGGAGTGAAAGTATCTGTGGATTCGCGGGATGAATTGCATACCCTGTCCGAAACAGCGGAAAAAGCAGGAAAGACCGCGGAGATAGCATTCCGCGTAAACCCGGATGTTTCACCAAAAACTCATCCCAAGATATCAACAGGGCTCAGTTCTTCCAAGTTCGGGATACCTTCAAAAGAAGTGGTGGGGATATACCGCGAAGCTTCGGAACTCCCGGGGATCAGTCCATGCGGGATACACTGCCACATAGGCTCTCAGATACTTGAGATCGCGCCTTTTGTGGAAGCCACGCAGAAAATGATGGATTTCGTTGAAAAAGTCACAGGCGCCGGAATAGACCTTGAATTCGTGGACATGGGGTCAGGACTCGGCATCCCGTATAAGAAGGGAGAAGATACGCCCAAACCCTGCGACCTTGCTGATGCGATACTCCCTGTTTTCAATGAAAGAACGAAAGAGCTTGGCATATCCCCGAAACTTATCCTTGAGCCGGGACGCTATATCGTAGCAGACACAACCATTCTTCTCACCAAGGTCAATACTGTGAAAAAAGCGGCAAGGAATTTTGTGGGCGTGGATGCAGGTTTCAATCTTCTCATCCGCCCGGCGATGTATGAGTCATATCATTACGTTGTGGTAGCGAACAAGGCGGCAGCAAAGCCTGAGGAAACATACACGATCGTTGGACCAATATGTGAAACAGGCGATATACTTGCAGAAGACAGGGAACTTCCCCGCATTGTAAAGGGCGACCTCATAGCCCTGCTTGATGCCGGAGCATACGGTTTTTCCATGAGCAGCCAGTACAACGGGAAACCAAGGTGCGCCGAGATACTTGTTAAAGACGGGGATTCGGATGTCATAAGGAGCGCAGAGGACGTGGGCGACCTTATGTGGAAACAGAAGCTTCCGGCAAGATTGATGTGATGAGCGCATATATTTTATATCCTGCCATACCATCAATCATTATATGGAAAGCCCGGATTCACTCTTTACTGGCAAGAGCGATGCCCTGTGCATATTGTGCAGGGGAGCTAAACTATTATGCGGCAAACAGAGGTGTCCTGTCCTTGTCAAGTTCTATTCCCGTGTCAGGCTCAAGCCTCTCACCGACAGCCTGAACATCGAAGGCTCATCCCCGCCCGGCGTATTCGTGGGAAGAATAGGGTATCCGTATGTATCGATAGGTCCGCTGATACCGCCTTTGCATGGAGATACCACTCTTCTTGACACGCCTGAGATGTGGCTGGGCAAAAGCATCGATGATATCGTGGACTTCCGCTCGCAACTCGTGCGGGGCAAGCATCTTGTTCATATAAGAGACCTCGAAAGCAGCCACATAATAGAAGCCACGCGGGAAATGGCGCTTTGCTCATCACCCATAGATGTGGAAGCCGAGTTCCTTAAAAAACCAAGTGCCAGGCTTATACTTGATGATGAACTGCAGCCATTCGGTCCCACGGCGCCGCTTAAAAAGATAGATGTGGGGAACACCAAGTTCGACCAGAGGATGGAAAAAGCGTATAACGATACCGACCTTCTGGCAAAAGATGCAGTTCTTGGACTTTATAAGAACGGCACACTTGTTTCGAGTATCCAGAAGGCTTTTTCTGTGGGCTCTTTCGGGGAAGGCAAGGCGCGAAGGTTCGTTCCCACACGGTGGAGCATTACGGCTGTGGACAGCATGATAGGCGCGAACCTTATGGAGAAGATGAAGGACTTCCCGTTGATCAATGAGTACATGGTCTTTGAGTCCTGGCAGCTTGATAACAGGTTCTTGGTGCTCATGATGCCGAAAGCATGGAGCTACGAACTGATAGAATCATGGTATCCGAATACGGTCTGGAACCCGTTCGGGAAGGACGTGGCGATAATGTCCTCCTCTGAGGGTTATGACGGACGGACAACTTACGCAGAGATAGGCGGCTGCTACTATGCGGCGCGGCTTGCGGTGAACGAGTATCTCGTGAAAGAGAAAAGGCAGGCGCGCGTGGTGATACTGAGGGAGGCGCATCCAGGTTATATAATGCCCGTGGGAGTGTGGAATGTAAGGGAGAATGTCAGGGCTGCGCTCAAGACATCGCCCAGGAGATGTGCTTCTTTGAATGAGGCTTTTGATTATATTTCTACCAGGCTTGTTATTCCAAAGGCGAGATGGATAAAAGAGAGCGCCATTCTGAAGGAGACCATGTTCCAGCGCGGGCTTGAGGATTTTTTTAAATTTTAGACTTCAATTCATAAACCCATGTGCCCAAGAACATGATGGTAATGCTCAGGCGGCATGAGAGAATAGAACGCCTTTTCCACAACCTCACTTAATGAGGGATGTATATGCATTCCTTGAGTTATTGGATCCGCCTTTTCCTCAGGAACATACATGAGAGTTATTATTTCCTGGATAAGGATCGAGGCATATGGTCCGAATATATGAGCGCCAAGGATCCTGTTCGTACTTTTTTCTATGATCACTTTCACAAAACAATCCCTCAGATCCATCGCCTGCCCTTTAGCAGTGTCTTCGAACTTCTTGAAACCTATAAGCACTTCTTCTTCTCCATACTCTTCTATGGCTTCCTTTTCCTTCAATCCAACACTGGCTATTTCAGGGTATGAAAAGACAGCGTGCGGTACTGCGTGGTAATCCACTTTGACATTTCTCTTCAATACCGCATTATGAAAAACCACGGTCGATTCATAGTTTGCAACATGCTTGAAAAGATATTTGCCGTTGGCATCTCCGAACGCCCAGATATCCTTTTGTGAAGTCTCAAGATAGTCATTAACTTCGATCCATCCATTGCTGTCGGTCTTTATGCCTCCCTTCTCAGGATGCAGAATATCAGTATTCGGTCCCCTTCCGGTCGCGACAAGTATTTCCTCTGCGGTCACGACGACTTCTTTGCCGCTGTCTCTTTCCTTTGCAGTGATCACTTTCTTTCCATCCCCATCTCTTGCCACTTCAAGTACTTCCATAGAGGTCAGGATATTCATGTTCTTTAACATTTCTCTCTTTGCAAGAGCAGATATCTCAGGTTCCTCATCTGGAATGAACCTGGGATTTCTTCCAATGATGGTTACCCTGGAACCCATGGCTGAAAAGAAATGCCCGTACTCCGCAGCGATGTAACCGCCTCCTATGATGGCTATGCTTTCTGGAAGTTCTGTCATTTTCAATACGGTATCACTTGTCAGATAACCCGTCTCGTTCAGTCCCTTTATGTCAGGTATAAGGGGTTTTGAACCTGAGCAGAGGAAAAACATTTTTCCTTTGATCGTCTCATTACCGACCTTCATTGTATAGGGGGAAACAAATTCCGCGATATCATTATAATAGTTAAAATCAGGATTGTGGGAAAGCCCTTTTCGTATCATGCTGATATCCTGTGAGATAATTTTACTCATCCTTTTCATTATACTTTTGAAATCAATGTTCCTTATTTGAACATCGATCCCGAACCTCCCTGCGGTCTCAATTGTTCGCAAAATCTCTGCCGGATAGAGAAGAAGTTTGGAAGGAATGCATCCTCTTGTGAGGCATATCCCGCCCGGCTCATCTTTATCAATTATTGCAATCTTAAAGTCAGGAAATCTCTCTTTAATTGAGGAAACATAGTTCATTCCTGAGCCAGTGCCTATCACAATCAAATCATATTCTTTCATTCATTTACTCCCTGTGATTAAGGATAGTAACTGTTCACATATAGGCTTTTTCTACTGAATGCTTTTATTTACTTTCACAATGAAAGTACAGAGCACAAGGATAAAATCCCGGTTAATATTTACACGCATTTCATAAAATGATAAAAGAAATAAAAGTTAAAACCACCCTTTCCCCCTCACAGCTTCCGGGTCTGGATCATGCCCTCAATCCGTACAGGGGCTGCGCTCACGCCTGCGTTTACTGTTATGCGCCCGCAGTCATCCACTGGGATAAAGGAAAATGGGGCGAACTTGTGGAGGTAAAAATAAACCTTCCGCGCATCCTGTCAAAAGAACTGCGTGTAAAGAAAAAAGGCGTTGTGGGGCTCGGGACTGTGACTGACCCGTACCAGCCTGCGGAGAAAAAATATGAGCTGACCCGGCGCTGTCTTGAGCTGCTGCTTATGCACGATCTCCCTGTGTGCATCCAGACGAAATCCTCACTTGTGCTGCGCGATATTGACCTGCTGAAGGAGTTCTCAGATATCGAAGTGGGCATAACGCTCACCGCGCTCGATGACAGGGCGAGGGAAAAAATGGAACCCGGCGCCTCAAGTGTTGATGAGAGGCTGCGGGCGCTTGCCGGGCTTCGGGAGAACGGGATTAAAACATGGGTATTCCTGGGTCCCATAATGCCCCATATTACCGATGTCGATGCGCTGTTGGATGCTGTAGCAGCGGTGAAGCCCGATTACGTGCTTGTGGACAGGCTCAGGTTGAAGGAAGGTGTATGGGAAAATGTCCGGGGATTTATTCAGGATTTCATGCCTGAACTGGTTAATGAGTACGAGAGGATCTTTCAGGGAGGCGGGGAGTACTACGGGGAGGTTTTCGAGAAGGTTATGAGCATGTGTGAGAAGAAAGGATTGAGGTGCGAGATCAACAGGATCGTAACCGATGACTGATGAAGCGCAATCTTCATTAATACCTGGAACAATCAAATTACTATGACAGTTTTGAAAGGATACCGGGAATTCTTTGACAGAGCTGACGACCCGGCCCTTCGATCATCAAAAGAAAAAGACGGCATGTTCTTCATTTTCCGCTCTCTTGAGGCATGGAGAGAGGAAAAATGCAAGGACGAGGATATCCCTTCAGAGGAACTCATCCGTGAAGAATACAAAAAGAACAGGTTCCTTGCCAGCCCGTGATATTTTTTACAGTCAATTTTATATATTAACATGTACATACCATTTCAATGAAACGAATGGGTAATGTTAAAACTGCAATACCTGGACTTGACGAACTGATAGAAGGAGGGTACGTCGAGAACGACGTCATCCTGATAACCGGAGGTCCCGGCGCTGGCAAGACCACTTTTGGCATTCAGTATCTTGTTGGAGGAGCGACTATCTACAATGAGCCCGGTGTGCTTGTGGTCATGGAAGAGACCCCGGCAAGGATGATACGTGACTCATGGAGGTTTGGGTGGGACATCGAAAAGCTCGTAGCCCAGAAAAAATTGAAAATAATCTACGCCAATCCATTCAAATACACAAAATTCGCAAAAACCCCGGAAAGCAGCCCGATGAACGTGATCGCAACGAGCAAGAACATTGGCGATATATTCCAGCAGATACAGGCTGAAGTAACCGCGATAAAAGCAAAAAGGGTATTTATCGATTCCATAACCTCACTCAAATTGTCCACTGAGCCGCAAGAAGCAAGGTACATAGTTTCAGAGTTCATCAAGAACCTCGAGTATCTTGACTGCACAACACTGATGACAAGTGAAATATACGGAAAGGAGGCTTTCAGCGTTGAGGAATATCTATCCTCCGGCGTGATAAGGCTTCATGTGTTCAGGGTTGGGGGAAGCCGGGTAAGAGCCATCGAAATATTAAAGATGCGAGGCGTCAAGCATGATGACACTTTGCATCCCTACGAGATTCAGGAAAAAGGCATAGTCGTCCATTCGACCGAAGCCGTGATGAGCGACGAGATGAGCCTTTTCGAGACCGTGGACGCAAAATAAGACCTGGGATCGATATGGCACTTAATTACGATGAGATAGTCGGGAAATTCGACAAATATATATTTAATACTTACACACGCCAGCCCATAGCAATAAAAAAAGCGTGCGGCGCTGTGGTGACAGATGTGAACGGGAAAGAGTATATCGATTGCGTGGCAGGGATAGCAGTAAATAACGTGGGACACTGCCATCCTGCAGTCGTGGAAGCGATTACCAGGCAGGCAGAGGAATTGATACATGTATCGAACCTGTATTATACCGAGCAGCAGGCGCTCCTTGCTGAGGAGCTTGTAAACCTCACCGGGATGAATAGGGTTTTCTTCTGCAACTCTGGTGCCGAGGCTGTGGAAGGAGCGCTTAAACTTGCGCGAAAAGCCACGGGCAAAAAGGAATTTATCGCAGCAGAACATGCTTTCCACGGAAGGACTCGCGGGGCGCTCTCGGTGACGCACAAGGAAAAATACCGCAAACCATTTGAGCCGCTGGCTCCGGCGGTTTTCGTTCCCTACAATGATGCGGATGCCATCAGGGGAGCCATAACCGAAGATACGGCGGGCGTCATACTTGAAGCTGTACAGGGAGAGGCTGGTGTGATAATACCAACTGATGAGTATCTCAGCGAAGTGCGGGAGATCTGCGACGAAACAGGTACGTTAATGATACTTGATGAGGTGCAGACCGGCTTTGGCAGGACCGGGAAATGGTTCGCCAGGGAACACTCAGGCATCAGACCCGATATTATGACGCTGGCAAAAGCAATGGGCGGCGGCTTCCCCATGGGTGCAATGCTTGCGCGGGAAGATGTTGCATCTAATTTCGGGCGCGGAGACCATGCCTCCACGTTTGGCGGAAATGCACTTTCATGCGCCGCAGCTCTTGCTAATATAGAAGTGATCAAGAAAGAAAAACTTGTTGAGAAGTCGAACGAACTGGGCACATATCTTATGAAAAAGCTAAAAGGGCTGAACAAAGATTATGTAAAAGAGATACGCGGCAAGGGACTGATGGTAGGAATGGAACTCTCCATAAAATGCGAAGATATAGTCGGCAGGGCAAGGGAGCGCGGCGTGCTCCTTAACTGCACCTCGGATTCTGTACTGCGTTTCGTTCCGCCCCTCACAATAACCAGGGAACAACTTGATAAGACTGTCGGAGTGCTTGATGAGATTTGAGAAACTTGTAAGGAACTCAGTAAAAGAAATAAAAGAGTACGTTCCGGGGAAATCCATCGACGAGATAGCGCTTAAGTACTCTCTTGACCCGGGAAAGATAATAAAGCTTGGCTCGAACGAGAATCCACTGGGACCTTCTCCGCTTGCGGTCGAAGCCATCAGGGAAAAAGCCGGGAAAGTCCATTTATATCCGCCTTCAGATGCTCATGAATTAAGACGCGGGCTCTCTGAATACACAGGTTATCCTGTGAACAACATAGTAGTATCTGGAAACGGTATGGACGGCATTCTCGACACGATGATGAGGCTTTTCATGTCAGAAGGAGCGGAAACGGTAATCCCGATACCCACGTTCTCATACTATGAAATAGCCACTCTTGCCAACGGCGGGAAACCGGTTTTCGTAAAGCGGGACAGGGATTTTGAAATATCCCACAGGGATATTCTCTCCAGAGTCAACAGCAATACGAAAATGATATTCCTGTGTTCGCCAAATAACCCGTCCGGGAATGTTATCAGGGAAGAAGAGGTCAGGAAGATACTTGATAAAACCAACGTTATCGTGTTCATCGATGAGGCTTATGTGGACTTTGCAGAGACAGGTCTTTCAGGTCTTGTAAAAGAACATGAGAATCTTATTGTGGGGCGCACATTCTCAAAAGCCTTCGGTCTTGCAGGGATGCGACTGGGTTATGCCATAGTCCCGGACTGGCTCTCCAGGGAATACATGAAGGTCATGACGCCATTCTCAGTGGATGTTCTGTCAATTGCAGGCGGCATTGCAGCGCTTGGTGACGCGAAATATATCAGGAAAAGCATCGAGACCGTGAAAAATGGTCGCGCGCAGCTCACAAGCGGACTTGAGCCCATTTGCAAAGTGTATCCTTCTGAAGCGAATTTCATTATGATAGACGTTGCTCCCCATGCAGCGGCAGAGGTCTGTGAAAAACTGCTGAGAATGGGCATAATAGTCCGGGACTGCACATCCTTCAGGGGCGCAGGCGAATCGCTTATAAGGATAAGCGTTGGTACACAGGAACAGAACAGAAAGGTTATAGCAGCAATGGAAATGATATTATGACAGGTATGATCATCGCTCTCACAGGCACGCCTGGGACAGGAAAGACAACTGTATGCGAGTTTATAAAAGAACATTCCAGGTACAGGGAAAAGTACCGTATTATCGATCTTCACAAACTCATTATGGATGAGAAGATATACACAGGAAGGGACGAGACCCGGGACACCTATATTGCCGACATGGAGCGCCTTAAGAAGAGGGTAGCTGAGCTTATCGGACAGACGCCGGAAGGCATGGATACCATACTGGAAGGGCACATTTCGCATTACCTCCCCGCAGATGTGATCATCGTGCTGCGGGCTTCGCCCGTGGCTCTCAGGAAGCGGCTCGGAAAACGGAGAGAATATTCTTATGGGAAGATCAAAGAGAACTCTGATGCTGAGGCTCTGGACATTATCCTTGTGGAATCCGTGGAAACAAGCGACAGGGTTTTTGAGATCAACACCACTGACATGAACCTGATATCTGTGGTAAAATCCATGATTGAGATAATTGAGTCATTGAAAAAAGGGAAAGTCCCTGAAGAATATCTGCCCGGGAAGATGAACTGGATAGACCAGGTAGAACTCTGATCACCAGGTTTCCTTGTGGCGTCCTGTATCGCGTATAATTCCCCGCGCGACCCGTACCTGCGTGAGGCGCGCTCTATGTTCGCCACGAACGCTATGACAACCGGAGCCTGTTCGATGAACGACTGGTCAAGGGCTACTGCTAATTTCTGTTTTGTTTTATTAATCTCATGCGAGCCGGGTCTGCTGGTATTTCGCCTTTAGCCCATCAAGGTCTATCAGATCGTTCAGCATATTTATCAGGATCTCTGTCCCCCTTCTTTGTGCCTGGCTGTTATCGCCGCTTAACTCGAATGCTGTGTCATCATGAGGTATTTTTATGCGCGTTACAGCAGCCCTGTGTTCCTTAAGGCGTGAATCCTTTGATTCCTTCACGATCTTTGTTTTTTGCGCTTCGATTCCAAGAAGTTCAAGTTCATACCTGAAACACGGACGCATGAACAGGGAAGTGAGGATAAAGACTGCGACTTCCTGCCTTTCTGATTGATCTATATTTTTCAGGTGTTCTTTCAGGATACTGTATATGTCACGGTTCAATTTGTTCTTTAGAACGTATACTTTTGAGGGAGGTATATCCATCTCCTCAAGTTGCCCCATATCAGATAGAGCGCGAAGATAGCCTGTGAGGATAAGCCTGTGCTGGTCGTACCCGTTTTTCTTTAATTCCCGTGCGAGACGGCTTATGGACATCTGCTGGCGTGCCAGCATTTCTGTGAGAATGCTATAGAACTGAGACATCCTATACTTGATTTGATAACAAACCTGATAAATGCTTTGGTTGATGGTGAACCTTTATTATATCCCGTCTATATTATTACTCTTAATGGAACAGGGTGAACTTCAGGACTTTAAGAAAATAATGATCCCGCTGGACGGTTCGAAACTATCCGAAGGAGCGTTAAAATACGGAGTGAGCATCGCAGATAAATTCAATGCTGAAATAATCCTTGTTTCTGTATTTTCCTCAAAAAACCCGGACAGCATCTTCAAACAGAGGATCAGGGAAACTGATCCGGAACTTGCTCATGATATTGAAAAGATGCACATAATGTATCTTATGGAAAATTATCACAAAGTCGTTAAGAAGGCTGTCACCGGTCATAAGGTAAAGGTTAGAAGCCTGCTCAGGGATGGTGAACTCTCGACTAAATCTGTGGTCAGTATCCTGCTTGACGTTGTCGAAAAGGAAAAGGTGGACTTTATTGTCCTGTCATCGAATGGAAAGTCGGGATTCAAGAAACTGAAACTCGGAAGCGTTGCCGAAGAGCTTATGAAAAACGTTCACATACCTGTTCTGTGTGTTAGAGAATGACCGATACAGATATCATTTTTGTGCCTGTGCTTGATCGTTATATCGAAATAAGATACGGTACAGCGGTGTCTTCTATCAGGTTTATCAGTTCCGGAAATAAACCAGTTCAGAAGAGGACAGTTAAAGCAAGTTTCGAGATCGGTGAGTATTTCAGAGGGGAGAGGACAGAGTTCTCGTGTGATGCTGACCTTTCGAGCCTGTCGGATTTCACCCGGAGGGTGCTTGAAGAAACGCGAAAAATAAAATACGGGACAACGATAACATATTCTGGACTTGCAGCGAGGATCGGGAGCAGGGCTGTAAGGGCTGTGGGCGGCGCGCTTGCCCGCAATCCTGTGCCGATAATCATCCCATGCCACAGGGTTGTTGCCAGGAACGGTATCAGTGGCTTCTCTTGTGGCGTGGATATGAAAATTAAACTGATAGAGCTTGAACGGAAGTATCTGTCCAATAACCTTTAATAGCTCATAAATGAATTTTGAGCCGGGCCCCGATGGGGTAGTCCGGATATCCTTTGAGATTGCGGATCTTAAGACCTGGGTTCAAATCCCAGTCGGGGCGCTCTATAAAATTTTGGTTTGGATTTTTTATAGGATTTGTTTCACCAATTCTTAAAACCGCATGCTTATATATATACTAAGTTATATGTCATATCCTGTCAAATAATGCTTCCGCTTGCAGGATGACGAAGAGATATGGAAACCATCAATAAAAAAACCTTGAGCGAACGTGATATCTGCACCAAATACATTACTCCGGCTATTGTCCAGGCGGGATGGAACCTGTTCAATCAGATACAGGAAGAAGTGGCCTTCACAAAAGGTCGTGTGATGGTAAAAGGGCGTATATGGAGCCGGGGTGAGTCAAAGCGCACCGATTTTCTGCTTTCATATAAACCCAATATCCCTGTTGCGATAATAGAAGCTAAAGATAATAATCACGGTATCGGGGATGGCATGCAGCAGGCGCTTGTGAATGAAAATGGCGATTGTGTGGCTCAAAACAGGAAATATGTTATGCGCATAACCGGGGATAATGAAGAAGGTAAAAAGGAGCTTGATAATTTTATTCTGCCTGAGAGCAAATATCCAGTGATAGCTACTACATCCAAACTCATGAATACAGGAGTGGATGCCCAGACCTGCAAGCTAATTGTCATTGACCAGCGCATACAGTCAATGACCGTGTTCAAGCAGATAATCGGCAGGGGGACGCGCATCAATGAGGACGTTGATAAATACTAATTCACGATAATGGATTTTAAAAAGGCAACTGAGCTTTTCGCCGACCCCTTGTTCGATGGCGATCCAGTGATTGTTTATATGCCGGGTCCTCATGATCCACCTGTGCCTCCTGACGAACCTTATGACAGTGTTAAAAGATCAAAATTCGTTGTGAACGATGTGCCTGTAAAAGTTGTCGCGGAGCGTGTCCAGTATTATGGGAAAGACGGTAAGCTGATAACGGAATCGCTTAAGGATTATACCAGGAATAAAGTAAGAAAGGAATATATATCGCTTGATTCGTTCCTTGCCCAGTGGAGCAAAGCCGAGAAAAAGAATTTGATACTCCAGGAGCTTGAAGGACAGGGGCTGCTTCTTGATGCGCTGGCAGAACAGGTGGGACGTGATTATGACCCGTTTGACCTTATCTGCCATGTGGTTTATGATAAACCGCCGCTGTCACGGCGCGAGAGGGCTGAATATGTGCGCAAGAAGAATTATTTCTCTAAATTTGGAGAGAAGGCGCGCGCGGTTCTTACTGCGCTTCTTGATAAATATGCAGATTCAGGGATAGAGAATATCGAGAGCATGGACGTTCTCAGGGTGCAGCCGCTTAATCAGTTCGGGACGCCGCTTGAGATAATAAGCATGTTTGGAGGGAAGGAGAAATATCTTGCTGCGCTTCGTGGACTGGAAACGCAAATCTATATGGCAGAAGCTTGAATATTGAGTTTATTTGTGAAAATTTGACAGGATTTACAGGATCGACAGGATAAAATTATATCATGTATCCCGTGAATCCTGTTATCCTGTCCAAAAATCAAAAGAGAAAAATCATGACTTAGAACACGGATTGCGCGGATGACGCGGATGGGCACGGATCCGTGAAAATCCGTTTGATCCATGTCATCCGTGTTCGATTTGGACTTAATCACGAAAAACATGGGACAGAAAAACGATAACAAATAACTCAAACGAACTCAAAACGAACTCTTTCATGAGTTCGTTCCAGTTCGTATCAGTTCGTTGTTTATATTACGCTCGTAAAATACAAACCGCAGATAAACGCAGATGAACGCAGATTTATTACCTGGGATTCTGCTTTTTTGCTGCTAATATTGAATTAAAGAAAAAAAGGAAGGAGAATAATGGCTATCAGCACTACGATCAAGACCATACAGGACATAATGCGAAAAGACGCTGGCGTGGACGGGGATGCGCAGCGTATAAGCCAGCTTGTATGGATGATATTCCTTAAGATATTTGAGGATAAGGAGAAGGAATACGAACAACTTGAAGACAGCTACCGCTCGCCTATCCCTGAAAAATTGCGATGGCGCAACTGGGCTGCTGATCCTGAGGGGATAACGGGCGATGAACTGCTGGATTTTGTGAATAATGAACTATTCAAGGGCTTGAAAAACCTGCATGCTCAGTCTGACAGGCGCGGTCTTGTGGTGCGCGAGGTGTTCGAGGACGCTTACAATTATATGAAATCCGGGACGCTGATGCGCCAGGTAATCAACAGGATCAACGAGATCGATTTTAACATCTCTGAAGACAGGCATCTTTTCGGGGACATCTACGAGCAGATACTGCGCGACCTTCAGAGCGCGGGGAACGCGGGTGAATATTACACGCCGCGCGCCATTACGCAGTTCATGGTGGACATGGTTGACCCGAAACTTGGTGAGAAGATCCTTGACCCTGCCTGCGGAACTGGAGGATTCCTGGCATGCGCCATAAACAACATCAGAAGCAATTATGTGAAAAACGTGGAAGATGAGGAGAAGCTCCAGAAATCCATCACAGGAGTTGAGAAAAAGCCCCTGCCACATCTTCTTTGCGTTACAAACATGCTGCTTCACGGTATCGAAGTCCCATCGCAGATACGCCACGACAACACACTGGCGCGCCCGCTGCGGGATTATGGTTCGTCTGACAGGGTGGATGTGATCGTTACGAATCCGCCGTTCGGAGGCATGGAGGAGGATGGCATCGAGTCCAATTTCCCTGCAAACTACCGCACAAGGGAGACCGCAGACCTGTTCCTTTTGCTTATCACGCATCTCCTGAAAGAAGGAGGGCGCGGCGCCATCGTTCTGCCTGACGGCACGCTGTTCGGCGAGGGCGTGAAGACCCGCATCAAGGAGAAGCTGCTTGAAGAGTGCAACCTTCATACAATCGTGCGCCTGCCCAATGGTGTTTTCAGTCCATATACGGGCATAAAGACGAACCTGCTTTTTTTCACAAAGGGCGCGAAGACAAAAGAGATATGGTTTTACGAGCATCCCTATCCGAATGGGGTAAAATCCTACAACAAGACAAAGCCCATCCGCATCGAGGAGTTTGAGCCTGAGAAGGTATGGTGGGAGAAACGCGAGAAAAATGAACGGGCGTGGAAGGTATCGATAGATGAGATCAAAGCCGGTGGGTACAATCTGGATATCAAGAATCCGAGCGTGGTAAACAATGCACATCGCGACCCGGAGGAACTATTGGCAGAATACCGCAAGCTGCTTGCGGGGATTGCGGAGACGCGCAGCGCGCTTAAAAATGAACTTAAGGCTGCGCTTGAAGTGAAGAAAGCATGAAGCCTGAGACTTTTTTCGATAATTTTGAGGTGCTTGCTGATGCACCGAACGGCGTGCAGAAGCTGCGGGAAATGATATTGCAACTGGCGGTTAGGGGGAAGCTGGTGGCACAGGATGAGAGGGATGAGCCGGCGGAGGTTTTGCTTAAAAATATTAAAGCGAATCAAAAAAAGACCTCATACAATCCTGTTGAGGAGGAGGAGGAAATGCCATATGACCTTCCAAAAAAATGGGAATGGGTGCGCTTAGGAGAGATATTAGCTCTTGAATATGGTGACTCCTTACCATCATCCAAAAGAAGTGAAAATGGTAAATATCCAGTCTATGGATCCAATGGAATTGTTGGATACCACGATAAATTCTTGATCGATAAACCGTCGATTATAGTAGGTCGAAAGGGGTCTTGCGGTGCATTAAATATTTGTCTTGAGCCATCATGGCCGACAGATGTAAGTTACTTTATAATTCCTCCTGTGGAAATAGATTTGAAATTTGCTTATATATTGCTAAAATCTTTAAATCTTGAGAAATTAGGTAAAGGAATCAAACCTGGTTTAAATCGAAATGAAGCATATCTGTTAGTTACTTCATTGCCCCCTTTTAACGAACAGCGCCGCATCGTCGCTAAAGTCGATCAACTCATGTCCCTCTGCGATGAGCTTGAGGCGCGCCAGCAGAAGAAGCGCGAAAGCCGCACGCACCTCAACAGCGCCGCGCTCGACCGGCTGCTTGCGGCGCGCGCGCCGGGGGAGTTTACGCAGGGGTGGCGGCGCATTAGCGATAATTTTGATGTGCTTTATGATGCACCTGAGAATGTGAGCGCGCTGAGGCGGGCGATTTTGCAGCTTGCGGTAATGGGGAAGCTTGTGGAGCAGTATCCAACAGATGAAACGGCTTCCGAATTATTGAAAAAAATAAAGATAGAAAAAATAAAATTAGTGAACACCAATAAAATCCAAAATGATAAGAAACCTTCGAAACTTTCTATAGAGAAAAACCCCTGGGAAATCCCATCAAATTGGATTTGGGCAACACTTCAAGACGCATTTGAAATATCGAGGGGAGGCTCACCAAGACCAAGTGGTGATCCGAAGTACTTTGGGGGTAACATTCCTTGGATAACTGTTGGGGAAATTACAAAGGACAATTCAAAATTCCTTGAAAGTACAGAAGATGGTCTAACAGAAGATGGAAAAGAACGGAGCCGAGTTATAAAACCAAATGATTTGCTCTTAACAAACAGTGGAGCCACGCTTGGAGTACCAAAGATTAGTAAAATTGAAGGTTGTATTAATGACGGTGTAGCTCTTTTGAGACAATTCCATTCTTATGACTTAAACGATTACGCATATTTATTTCTGTTGAGTCAAACTGAATCTTTCAGGAAAGTAAAGCAAGGAATGGGGCAGCCGAATCTTAATACTTCTATTATAGCTGATTGGTATTTTCCTCTCCCTCCCATCGCCGAACAGCGCCGCATTGTCGCCAGGGTTGACCCACTCATGTCCCTCTGCGATAAGCTTGAAGCCGGACTCATGCGCTCGCAGGCGGACATTGAGGGTGCGAAGGAGGCGGAGGTCCGCATAGTAATAGCTCATCGCAAACCGGTCAAATTTGCCAGTGAAAGGGATTCCCGGAAGTTATTAAAGTTGCAAAAATACCACAGACGGAAGAGATTATTCTGATTTCCCTGACATCTCATATTTCAACTCCGTGTCCATGGCGCACATGTAAAACCATTGTAAAAGCGGTTAAATACAAGTAATCCAATCTAAGCACATTATTTTCATTGGAGGATTCATTGCAACCGGTTGTAAATATAGGCATAGTAGGACATGTTGACCACGGCAAGACCACTCTTGTCAGGGCGCTTTCTGGTATATGGACTGACAGGCACAGCGAAGAAATAAAAAGAGGCATCTCTATCAGGCTGGGCTATGCTGACGTTGTGCTCAGGAAATGCCCGAAATGCCCTGAACCGGATAGTTACACTGTCAAAGAAGTATGCGAAATATGCGGGGAGAAAGCCGAAATGCTTCGCGCGATATCATTTGTTGATTCCCCGGGTCACGAAACCCTTATGGCTACCATGCTGTCAGGCGCTGCGCTCATGGACGGGGCGCTTCTTGTAATTGCTGCGAACGAACAATGCCCGCAGCCGCAGACAAAAGAGCACCTCATGGCACTGAACATCATCGGGATAAAAAATATCGTGATCATCCAGAACAAGATAGACATTGTCCCCCGCGAGAAAGTTTTAGAGAATTATGACCAGATCAAAGCGTTCGTCAGCGGGACTGTGGCAGAGAATGCACCGATAATCCCGGTTTCAGCCCAGCAGAACGCCAATATTGACCTTGTGATAGAAGCTATTGAAAAATACATCCCTACACCAGTTCATGATTTGGATAAACCGCCCCTGATGTTCGTTGCGCGCTCATTCGATGTAAATAAACCCGGGACCCCACCTGAAAAGCTCGTAGGCGGAGTCATAGGCGGATCATTGAACTGCGGGCTACTGCATTCAGGCGACGAAATTGAACTTCGCCCCGGTAGAAAAGTGGAAGCAGGCGGGACAGTCAAATGGGTGTCCATCAAGACCACGATCACACAGATATTTGCAGGCAAATCCGAAGTGGATGAGGCTGCTCCGGGCGGTCTTATCGGTATAGGCACAAAACTTGATCCATTCCTGACAAAAAGCGACGCGCTTGTAGGTCAGGTCGCAGGTCCTCCCGGATCCATCCCTCCAACTATTGATAGTTTTATCATGGAAACAAAACTGCTTCCCCGCGTAGTGGGAGTGAGCGATGAATACAAGGTCGATCCCATACGTTCCAATGAACCGCTGATGCTCAACATCGGGACCGCGACCACGATCGGCGTGGTGACGAGCGCGCGGGGGAACGAAGCTGAAGTAAAACTCAAAAGACCTGTATGCGCTGATAAAGGCTCCTCTGTTGCGATCAGTCGCAGGGTCGGAGCGCGCTGGCGGCTTATAGGTTCAGGAATTTTGAAAGACACTTAAATGAGAAGAGAAGTGATAATTGATACTAACGGGCTTATGATCCCGGGGCAGTTCGGTATTGATATCTTTATGGAGTTGAAGCGGCTGGGATTTGATTTGTATGTTGTTCCGAGGGCATCTGTCAGAGAGCTTGAAAAAATATCCAGGAATGGGCGGGGCATTGACAGGACTGCGGCAAAAATTGCATTATCCCTCCTGGAGAGATGCGCCATAGTTGAAAAGGAAGGTTTTGCGGATGATGTCATCATGGAATTAGCCACCAGTACAAAAGACCCTGTCCTTACCAATGATATTGAATTAAAGAAAAGATTATGTAGTAAGGGAGTTACTATTGTACAACTTCGGGAAAAGACCCATTTAAGTTTATAATATCTTTTATTAAGAGGATCCAAATGTATAAAAAAATGAGATTAGCAGATACGGTGAGAATAGCGCCTGAACTACTCGGTGCGCCTGTAGAAGAGGCTGTCAAACTCGCGCTTCGTGATAAGCTTGAAGGACTTGTGGATAAGACCATCGGAGCGATAGTCACGATAATGGACGTTATAGAAGTTGGCGAAGGACATATACTGGCAGGGGATGCAGGAGTATACTATGATACGGTTTTCGACTCCGTAACATTTATGCCCGAGATACAGGAAATAATCGAAGGCACCGTCCTTGAAGTTGTAGAATTCGGGATCTTTGTTGGTATCGGCCCTCTTGATGGTCTCGTCCATGTCAGCCAGCTTACCGATGAATTCGTGAGCTACGACGAGAAGAACTCTCGGCTCATCACCAAGGAATCGGGCCGTGCCATCACAGTGGGCGACCGCGTCAGGGCAAGGATAGTTGCCGTGAGCCTCAATGAGCGTGAGCCCAGGGACAGCAAGATAGGTCTTACTATGCGCCAGCATGCCCTCGGTAAACTGGACTGGCTTGAAGAAGCCCGCCTGGAAAAGCAAAATGAAGCTGCAGGGGAAACAGAGGGAAAGCCAAAGAAGAAAAAGAAAGAGGACGCAAAGGAAAGCCCTCCAAAAAAATCTGAAGAGGGAAAAAAGTAATGCCTGAGAATGTTTGCAAGGAATGCCACAGGTTGGTTACCGGACAGGTATGTGATAAATGTAATTCAACGTCTCTGACCTCTGACTGGAGCGGCTATGTCGTGATAATCGATACTGAAAAATCAATGATCGCGAAAAGGCTCGGGGTTAAATCTCCCGGAAAATATGCGTTAAAGGTGCGGTAGTTTGAAAAAATACTGTCTTCCGAAAGAACTGCGGGAAGAATTGCGAAAACTCCATGGAGAGCTTTACCCGGGAGACGGGGTTGAGACCGCACGAAATATCATAAGGGATCTCAAATCTCCAGCCAAGATAATCACTGTTGGAGATATCATAACTTTCAATCTTCTGAGCGCAGGAGTTGTACCGGATATATCTTTTGTGGACGACAGGACAAAACGCAGCCCTGTATCCAATGAAGTGACGCACGGCACAAAACACCCTCATTTCAAAACGATCACGGTGGAAAATCCCCCGGGGACGATAACGGAAGAACTGCTGCAGGAGGTCGCCAGGGCGATGACATCTGAGAATCCGTTACGGATATTCGTGAAGGGAGAGGAGGACCTGGCAGCCCTTCCATCTATAGCGATGGCGCCCCTGTCATCAGTAGTTATATATGGGTTGCCGGAAGAAGGGGCGGTACTGGTCAGAGTGACCGAGAGCAAAAAAAAAGAGATACAGTCATTACTTGATAGAATGAAATGCAAGGAGGAAATATAATGGAACTCCAGATTACTAAAGATAAAAAAAACCCCCTGTTAAAAAGGAGGGAGGTTTCAATAAAGATCAATAACAAGGGAACTCCCTCAAGAATAGATGTGAAGAACAAACTTGCCGCAATGGCAAATTCCAAACCAGAACTGATAGTCATTGAGCATCTTGACACGGTCTTCGGGAAGATGGAACTTACCGGAACTGCGAGCATATACGAGAGCGAAGAGCGGTTGAAGCAGCTGGCTCACCAGCATCTGATGGCGCGGGGCGTGCCCGTACCTAAAGAGGGAGAAGCTCCTGCAGCCGCGCCGGAAGCAGCAAAAGAACCTGAAAAGAAGTGATCCTGATGGCAGTAAATGAATTTTACGAAGTTAGCGGGGATAAAGCTAAGAAGATAAGGCAGTCGTGTCCACGCTGCGGTCCGGGAGTATTTCTCGGAGAGCACAAGAACAGATTGGCATGTGGAAAGTGTGGATATACCGAGTTTAAGAAATAAAAATACTATGTGGAAACCCTTTTAACTCTACAAAATCATTTCAATATGATGTTTGACAATATCAACATCTGAAATAATTTCTATAGTTTCTTTCATTGATTCGTACTCAACACAGGTGGATCTCACCCCGCCCCTCCCACTACCGCTCTTTTCACCATAACATGCGGCGCTCCGTCGCTCACAGGCACAAGCTGCCCTGCCTTGCCGCACCTGCCTGAGTTAAGTTTGAGGTCGTTCCCCACCATGGCAACGCTGTTAAGTATCTCAAGAGTATTTCCGGACAATGACACATCCCGTAGCGGCGTTGAGAGTTCCCCGTTCTTCACGATAAACCCGCGCTCTGCATTGAACTGGAAAACCCCTTCGCCAGGGTTCACCTGACCTCCGCGCGAGCCTATGAGGTATACCCCATCTTTTATTTCTTCAAGCATTTCCTCGAACTTCGCCCCATCAGGTGCTATGAAAGTATTGCTCATCCTGATAACCGGTCTGGAGTAACCCTGCGCCCGGGCATTCCTGCTGCTGCCGCCCAGTTTGCCTGCGCTCTCGCGCGAGTGGAGGAATGACTTGAGCACGCCATCCTGGATAAGAACGGTCTTTTTTGACTCCGCACCCTCATCATCACATGGATAATACCCGAATTCATGGAGCGAAGGGTCGTCATACACTGTAATACATGGCGCTGCTATCTGCTCGCCTATTTTTCCCTCAAGGATGGAATTTCCCTCGATCACATGGTCTGCCTCCACTGCATGGCCCACTGCTTCATGGATAAAAACACCAGCCAGTTCAGGGTCGAGTATCACAGGGTACGTGCCTGCTTTTGGCGTCTTTGCAGAGAGCAGTTCGACCGCCGTAGTTCCCGCCTTCCTGGCAAGCTCAAAGGCATCATGTTTCTTAAATATCTCAAAACCCATTATCTCGAACCTGCTTTCCCTTCCGATCTGGTAGTTCCCGCCAGACTGGGCGATCGCGCTTACGGCAAAACCTATCCTGTTCAGGGCATATTCACAGTCCAGCCCTTCAGAACTTGAATAACCCACTGTCACGTGCGACTCGGAATACACTGCATTCGTGCTCGAAATTCCATCAATACGGGCGCTTTTTTCGATCTCTGAAAGTAATTTCACCTTATCTTCAATGGGTACATCGTCCGGAGATTCCCTCACCACAGGAAGATCCTGCAAACGCGGCTTTTCCACTGGCGCAAGCGCAATATTCTCGCGGGGGAACTTGTTTTTCGCAGCTTTTGCAAGCTTTCTGGCAGAGATAAGAGCCGGATCAAGAGAATTTGAATCATCCACAGAAACGAATCCCCACGAGCCTCCGTCAAGGGCGCGCACAGCCGCGCCGCTTGAGAAATTATTTGATATCTCGCGTATCTCGCCGTTATCGATCAAAATCGATGTGCTGGAACTCCGTATGGTACGGATGTCGTAAAAATCCATGTGTGGATCACAGCACCGTAACTTGTTTTGGTTCAGGCAGAACGATATTGAATTTGGTCCTTAATGCAAGCTTTTTTATTGTGGCTATAAAACCTTCTTTTTCTCTTCCCACAAGGCTGTGTTCCAGAACCTCTTCAATATTTGTCACAGGGATTATTTTGATGATATCCTTATATTCATCCTCGATCAGGACGTCACCAAGATTCGATCTTGGAATTATGACAGTCTTCATACCTGCCAGTGCCGCAGCTTCTATCTTGTATGTGACGCCGCCCACAGGCAGCACATCGCCCCGGACTGACAATGACCCCGTCATAGCAACGCTTTGGTCCACAGGTATGCCCTGTATCGCAGAGAGCACAGCCGTAGCGATTGAAATGCTTGCTGAATCTCCTTCCACCCCTTCATATGTACCTACGAACTGAATATGGACGTCCATGCCTGATATGTCCTTACCCGTCGACTTCTTGATAAGCGCGGAAACGTTCTGCACCGCTTCTTTTGCTATGTTCTTAAGCATACCCGTAGCTATGATATGTCCCTCTTCCCTGGACTGCGTGGGTGTGACCTCTGCCATGATCGGAAGCACTATACCAGAATCCTCACCCATAACAGCAAGACCGTTTACCCTGCCGATCTGGGCGCCCTCTTTCACGAAGAGCTTGTAATCCTTCCTTCTCTCAAGGTACTGGTGTGCAAGCTGCTGTTCGACAGAGCGCGCAATGCTCTTACCCTTCAATACATGAGTTGCGGTAGTAAGCTCTGCCTTCTCACCATGCGCAATGTCTCCTGCCACGCGCACAAGCCCTCCCAGGTCGCGCAACTTGAGCGTCAGGTGTCCTTTCCTGCCAGCCCTGCGCCTTGCTTCACGTATTATCTCCTCCACTGCGCCGCGATCAAAATGAGGTATCTTGCCGTCCTTCACGACTTCCTGCGCCACGAACCTGACGAGCTTCTGCCTGTTCTCCGGGGTATCTTCGATGGTATCGCTCATATATACCTCATAGCCGTACCCTTTTATTCTGGAACGAAGCGCCGGGTGCATCCCTTTGAGGGCATCAAGGTTCCCTGCCGCTATCATGATGAAATCGCACGGCACCGGGTCGGTCTTTACCATCGCCCCGCTTGAGCGTTCGGACTGTCCTGTGATGGCGAACTCCTTCTCCTGAAGCGCTGTGAGCAGGTTCTGCTGCGATTCGATGCGCAGCGTATTTATTTCGTCTATGAACAGAACTCCCTTATGCGCTTTATGAATGGCTCCGCTCTCCACACGGTCGTGCGCAGGCGTCTCAAGCCCGCCCGACTGGAAGGGGTCGTGGCGGACATCGCCGAGAAGGGCGCCGGCATGGGCTCCAGTGGCGTCGATATAAGGCGCCATCTCTTTTCCGACATTAGAAACAAGGAGCTTGGGAATAAAGGCAGTCTCTTTCGGCATGAACTGGCGCATCATTATGGCTATCAATACCGCAGCTATGATCCCATAGAGCAACTGCCCCATAATATATGAATATGCGATAATGCCAAAAACAAGAAGCATCACGAACATGTTCCTTGCCTGCGCCCTCTTCTGCGCTTCCATCTTATGCGCATCGCTTATTTCCTTACCTTTTCCGGCAGGAACTATGCGTATCTTTGGATTATTTGAGTCATCAGGGTTATGGTATATAAGTACGTCCTGCAACTCTTCCTTCGGGAGCAGTTCAGCCATCGCTTTTGCAAGCATGGATTTGCCCGTACCCGGTATCCCGAGCATCATCACATGCCTCCGCTGGTTCGCCGCCTTCTTGACGACCTCTACTGCATGCTCCTGACCTATGACCTGTTCTATTAACTTCTTGGGTACTTCGATATCTTTGGTTGAAGTTATCTCCAACCCGCCAAGAATATCCTGGTTATTTGCATCGTTTTGAGTATTTTCCATATTATCTCAACTTATTAAAAGGTATATTTTATTAATCAGTTATAGCATTATCGCCATAAAGTCTATACGATTTAACCTTTATTTACATGGATATTTAAATAACCTGTGGAGGAACTGATGAAAACTTCAATACAGATAGGAAAAATAATGGGTATTCCGATCAGGCTGCACATTACATTTCTTCTTATTTTACCGGTATTTGCGTGGATGTTCGCCCGTAGCGAGGCGCAATATGGTGGTTTCAGTGACGTGCAGCCGGAACTGCTTCGATATTCACTTGGGATGGCTGCAGCTGTCCTTCTTTTCACATGCGTCCTTTTGCATGAACTTGGTCATTCTTATGTTGCCAAAAAGAATGGAAGCGATATCAACAGCATCACTCTTTTCCTGTTTGGGGGTGTATCCTCCATGGAAGATATCCCAAGGGACCCAAAGACAGAATTAAAGATGGCAGTCGCAGGTCCGGCTGTCAGCCTTATTATCGGCTTAGCGCTTATTTCGATCCATGAAATTCTCAATCAGGAATTGTTGTTTCAAGACAGCCCCTATATGCGGCTTGTCTGGCTTATAGGGTATATCAATGTAGTGCTTTGCATCTTCAATCTGTTACCTGCATTCCCCATGGATGGCGGCAGGGTGCTCAGGGCGTGGCTTGCAGGCAGGATGTCGTACATCAAAGCCACACGGGCTGCAGCAGGCATTGGCAAAATGTTCGCCATATTCATGGGTATTTTCGGGTTTTTTTACAGTATCTGGTTTACGCTCATCGCATTCTTTATATACATCGGCGCCTCAGAAGAAGAGAAATCCACTGAGGTAAGCGTAATACTCGAAGGCGTGAAGGTTAAGGATATAATGTCAAAAGAAGTTCAAACTGTAAGTCCCGAAACCACTGTTGAAGAACTCGTGGATATTATGTTCAAATACAAACATATGGGCTACCCGGTCGTGGATGGTTCTGAGGTAGATGGCATAGTGACATTTACGGACGTTCAGAAGGTCCAAAAAGAAGATAGAAAAAACATTAAGGTTTCACAGATAATGACTAAAGAGTTGATAACTGCCAGAGAAGACGACGACGCAGTAAATGTCTTAAAACTCCTGACCAAAAACAGTATCGGGCGGATAATAGTAAAAAATGATGAAAAAATAATAGGCATCGTATCGCGAACAGACGTTTTGCGGGCTGTGCAATTGCTGGAATAATATGAATGATGGAACGTACGAATTAAGCTGCAATCTCAATTTCAGGAACCCGGTAGCTCCTCTTAAGTCCAGGATCATACTTGTTGGGACAGCCCATGTCTCGGACAAGAGCGTGGCAGAAGTAAATGCGGTTATCGAAAGAGAAAAACCGGACATAGTTGCTGTTGAACTGGACAGGGCAAGGTACAAGGCTCTGAAAGGGGAAGATGAGGTCAAGGATATCAATATCAAGGAGATACTTAGCGGAGGGAAATTCTATCAATTTTTGCTGCACTGGCTTCTTGCTTACATCCAGAAAAAAATAGGCGCTGATACAGGGGTCAAACCAGGTGCGGAGATGCTGTCAGCCATCCAACTTGCCGAAAGCTCTGGCGCACGGGTTGCACTTATTGACAGGGATATACAGGTAACCCTGGGACGTTTCTGGAGCATGATGTCCTTCTTTGAGAAACTGAAACTTTTCGGTTCTCTTGTGGGTGCAACAATGGGTTTTGGCACAAAAGATATCAATATCGATACAGTGACTGATGAGGACGTGGTCACGCAGTTGATCGGGGAGTTAAGGAAGTTAGCCCCGAGCGCTGCTTCGGTCCTGCTGGATGAGAGGAACGCCATAATGGCTAAAAACCTGCTTGATGTCTCAAAAGAAGGGACTGTTGTGGCTGTTATTGGGGCAGGACACCGGGAAGGCATCCAGAAGTATCTTGATAACCCTGACTCCATCCCCCCGATCGAAGAAATGATGATGATGCCGAAGAAGAGGTTTAGCTGGGTAAAAGCGATCCTATTTGCCTTTTTCGCTAAGGTACTGGGAATGCTTGCTCTCCTTGTATACCAGGA
>JAYTKX010000019.1:0-29573 GCA_043729865.1 Methanobacteriota archaeon | reverse complement strand
ATTGATGTCTCCTGCCACATCCTTGAAATCCTTCATGAACGTAAGAGAGAATACCAAAACAAATACATAAACTGCAACCATTAAACTATCGCTGTTGATTGTAGAATAAATACTCCAGACACCTATGGATTCCAGGGCGAAACACACTGCCATATCCGCCATTGCAATTCCGGGTTTGTCCTTGAACCTGAATGTCGGGTGAGAATACATAATGCCGCCGACGATGATTCCAATTAAGAAACATGCAAATAGAATCAGGCTCAGGCTGATTGAAAGGACGAGCGCGGTTGAAAATAACAATAGCATGTATATCCATGCATTTTTCACTGAGATTCGACCGGATGCAATAGCACCGTTTGGTTTGCATATTCTGTCTATCTCGATGTCGTAGATGTCGTTTATTATGTCGCATCCGCTGTGAATCATTATTCCTGCAAGGATTGCAATAGCTGCCCTGTAATCCCAGACTCCCAGAACAGCGCATGTTACCGCCACGACAGAGATGTCAACGATACTTCCTTTTAATTTAAGGATTGATATGTATGGATTGTTTTTGAAAATTCCAACTCCTCCCTATAGGTATATT
The DNA here is from genome assembly GCA_043729865.1 of Methanobacteriota archaeon. GTDB lineage: Archaea > Halobacteriota > Methanosarcinia > Methanosarcinales > Methanoperedenaceae > Methanoperedens. The sequence continues at coordinate 28,987 of JAYTKX010000019.1, read as the reverse complement.
CGTTTTATCTGAACCGTTTTTTGTAAAATTAAGATAATTCGTGTTAATATAAATATTTCTTTTTCGTTTTAACTAAAAAATAATAAAAATTAGATAAGTTTAAATAGTAACATGCAAAATGAGTTACTGTACAGATGAACAATCCTGTACATAAAAATGGGTGGTAAGTTGGCAGGTTGGGGAGATAAAAACGCTAACAACCAGATTTTACAACCCATAAAAAACGTGGGGTTCAGCGGTTCCGCAAGAGCAACTGAATCCCAAGCGCCCGAAGGCATGGTAAGGTATGCTTTGAAGTTATTTAAAGCCAGCGCCGCGCCTGATGAGGGTAGCAAAGAAAAGAAAATATAAAAGGAGAAATAAAAATATGAAAACAAATATAAAATTCGGAATAGGAGCGCTGCTTGTTGCCGCACTACTCATTGGAATGGTGATGGTACGTGAGCGCACAAACAAACAATGGAGGAATCAATAAAGAAAGCAAGAAAAACAATAACTCAGACAATGTTTCAATTCAATCCATATCTACCACGGCTACTCTTGGGGTGTCACCGACAACTGGGACTACAAGCACAACGTTCTCTTTCAATGCACAAACTTCATATACTTTAGATATCTATGGAATTCCAGTGCCTGGTGGTCTCGATTTCGAACATGACATCAGTTACACAGCACTGCATCAGCCAGTTATAACAGGATCTTCGTTTTCAAATCCCAGTTTTGTGTATAAGTCATCCTCACCAATAGGTCCATCATGGAATTTCTATAAGGCTTGGCTAGTCTTAGGGGGACCTGACACTGAGTATATGCAGTCACATACATGGCCAAAGACTACAGGTAGCTACAATAATAGAATAGCTGCGCATATAGGACTTGTATCTTATAGCCAAGATACAAAGACAACATTAATAAGTTAAATGGGGTGATTAAACATTCCATCTTTTTCTTTTTTTTATTTAAAAAACGAGTCTAAGAATCGATTGCGACATTTATTTAAAGAAATATTGGTATTAACTTTGATTTTTTCTGTGGTTTTAACATTTATAATAATTCCAATTCGCTATGATTATGTAGAAACCGCGCCATTTGAAAAAGCTGATTACGATATCTTTGTGAATGGTTTAATTACCGTGGATGACTACAATCAAATCTTAAAAGATCCGAATATTATAGAGATAGGATCTGCAAGTTATGGTTCGGGGAACATCTACAAAGGAAGTGAGCATGACAATTTTTCTAATCCTGTTATCCCTGTGAAAAATGTATTGATATTGAATAGTGAAACATTAAACGAATCGTCGAAGTTGGATATAATAGGTATCAATAAATTCATAATTGCTGGTGAGTTGAAAAAAGACGATCTTAAAAGATATGCAGCACTGGATTGGAATCTGGCAAAGAGATTGAATGCTAAAATCCAAGATAATGTGACCTATTGGGTAGGTGAAAGAAAGTTTGAATTCGAGGTATCTGCTATTACTATCCCAACTTCAGAAACTGAGTTTGTAGTTGAAACCAATTCTGACCTCGTAAAATACATGGAATCTTTCGGTTCAAATCTGCAGGGAATGTATGCCGGTAACCTTTATATTAAAAGTAAGAATCCAGAATCCAGTATTCAGCTAATTAAATCATACATTTCTAATAATGGCAAAGACTGGATTCTAAACACAAAAAATGCTAGAAAAACTCAGGTACTAATGAATTTAGATGAGTCTTTACCCAGCATTATACGATATGGGTTTACAGTTGGCGGATTATTCATATACCTCATTGTCCTGTTCAGGGAACAAAATATTGTTGTTTCACAAAGAAAAAGAAATTTTTCAATTTTAACAGCGTTGGGAGCAAGCCAGACTGAATTAATGAATATATATATATTGGAGCAAATTTATGTTATGGCTGTAGTGGGAGTTTTCGCAGTATTAGTATCTAACTTCTTGATATATAACACGTTGTTTAATCTTTATATCCCACTAGAAGTGTTGGTTAAAGGAGCCGTTCTTGGATTTATTCTCAATATAATAGCCATAGCAATTACGTTATTATTCACAAGAAGACAGTTGAGCAAAACTCCAACCGCGGTATTGCTATCGGAAGAAAGGTGAGCTTTAGTATGATTCAATTAAAAGATGTTACAAAAGAATACCAAAAATTGAATAATAGAATAGAAGCAGTTAAAAATTTAAATCTTAGGATAGAAAATGGAGATTTTTTAGGTATTATGGGTATGTCTGGTTCAGGAAAGACTTCAGTTATTAATATGATTGCAGGCCTAGATAAACCTTCTAGAGGGGAGATAATTGTTGATGGGTTAAAATTAATCAACCTCTCTGAAGAAGAGAGAGCAGAATTTCGAAATAAGAAAATAGGAATGATTTTTCAATTTTTTAATATTCTAAAAGAATTTACAGTATTGCACAATGTCATAATGCCTGCTATTATAGCAAAAGAAGAATACAAAAGCTCGGTGGATAAGGCAAAAATCCTGTTGACTCAGTTAGGACTGCAAAAAAGGCTTGATCATTATCCCCATGAATTGAGTGGTGGTGAGCTACAGAGAGTTGCCGTTGCAAGGGCGTTGATTAACGACCCGTTGATAATTTTAGCAGATGAGCCAACAGGTAATTTGGATAAAGAGTCTGCAAGAAATGTGGCAGAAGTACTCGAAAATTTGCACAACAATGGAAAAACATTAATTGTTGCATCACACGATCAGAATATATTAAAAAACGCAACTAAAATCATTACAATGGAATATGGTGAAATTAAAAATGTTTGAGTCGAAGAATACTATAAAAACAAAGGCGATATTAATTTTATGCATCCTCATGGTATTACTAATACCAGCGATAGATGCAAAGCCCGTAATAATCGGATTCAATGAAAATATCGATCAAAACATAATCAAAGAACACGGTATAGCTAATTATACACAATATAAAATAATTAATGCTATTTCAGCCGATATTCCAGACAGTGTATCTGAAAAGTTAAAGAAAAACCCGAAAATAAAATATGTAGAGGAAGACGCACAGGTTCAGATAGTCGGGAAGCCATCACAGTCCCAACCGCCGCAACCCCCACAACAAATCACTTGGGGCGTTGCAAGAGTAAAAGCGCCTGAAACATGGAACAATTCAACAGGTAAAAATGTAAAGATAGCTGTGCTGGATACAGGAATAAGCAGTAACCATCCTGATTTAACAGTATCTGGAGGCATCAATCTTGTTGGAACATCAAAAAACAATAAGTGGAGCGACGACAACGGTCATGGAACCCATGTTGCAGGAATCATAGCAGCAAGAAACAATACAATCGGTGTAGTGGGCGTTGCGCCAGATGCACAGCTTTACGCAGTCAAGGTGCTGGATGCCTATGGTAACGGCTATATTTCAGATGTTATCGAAGGAATAGATTGGGCAGTGCAGAATAACATGAACGTGGTTTCCATGAGTCTTGGAACAACGGCTTATTCTCAAGCATTAAATGATACTACTGCTAATGCATATAAAGCCGGCATTCTCCTTGTGGCAGCCGCAGGTAATAACGGAGACGGAAACCTGAGTACAGATGACGTTCTTTACCCTGCAAAATTCGATTCTGTGATTGCGGTCTCGGCAGTCGATTATAATAACATTGCGCCTGTATGGAGCGCAGACGGTGCAGAAGTGGAACTTGCCGCACCGGGTGTGGATATTTATTCTACCTGGATAAATGGCGGCTATGCGAATGCAAGCGGTACATCGATGGCGGCGCCGTTTGTCAGTGGTGTTGCAGCTTTGGTCAAGAGCAAGAATTTATCCATGACTCCTTTGGAAATCCGTGAGGCTTTGACTTATAATGCGGTTGATCTGGGAAACGCCGACAGGGATAGGATATACGGGTTTGGACTGGTGCAGGCAGGTTGAGATATATGAATCCAGATGAACAATCCTGTACATAAAAATGGGTCGGTAAAGTGGCTGGTTGGGGAGATAAAAACACTAACAACGGATTTTACAGCCCATGAAAAAACATGGGGTTCAGTTGCTCTTGCGGAACCGCTGAACTCCCATTTACTCTTTTGCCTTGACATATATTTAAACTTCGTAAATGGGCTAATTTATCCTTAACGGTTTGAGAAATGTCAGAATACAGGTAAAAATTGATTATAGTATTTAGAATTTGTAAAGGTGCGCTGTAAGCCTTACCCGCATGGCTTACCATTTCCTGCGAAGTCACCTGCGCAGGGGTGATATTTAGCTCTGGTGTTGCCGAAAGAATTGGAGACTTTTTGATTTATTCTGGAAAAAGGAATCGCTGCAAAGTTGGTCAACCACAGAGTACACAGAGATCACAGAGCGGTGCCGCTTTTCTCTGTGTCCTCTGTGCTCTCTGTGGTTTTTCAAACCGGAAGATAATAAAAAGTCTCAAGAATTGCTTGTGAAACTTCATCTAACAGCGCGTTCGTCAAAAATCCAAAAATATATCTAAGATAGAGGTATCCATATTCAAAACAAAGAGGAACCTCAATGAAAAAGAAATTCGATCAAGTATATCAATTCAAGATCACTCTCCAGGGCATCAAACCGCCAGTCTGGCGGCGAATACATGTTCCTGAGACCTGTACGTTCTGGGACATGCATGTCGCTATTCAGGACGTCATGGGCTGGTCGGATTACCATCTCCATGAATTTGAAATTATGAATCCTTCAACAGGGAGAATTCGACCCAGAACAATTCGACTGCGAAGAGGTAAGTTTTAATGACCCTGGAAAGCGTTTGAAAATGGCGCTTGAGTAGAACTCATTTCGTCATCGGTTAAGAGAAAAATCATGAAATAGAACACGGATGGCGCGGATGACACGGATGCCCACGGATCCGTGAAATAAGGAGGCAGGCATGTTTAAATTCGCAAGAGAGCAAAAAGTAATTGATATCGGAAACGTAAAGATCGGAGGTCAGGTTGGCGAGAACCCCACAGTTTTGATACCCACTATATTCTATGACGGGCATAAGATAGTGGATGCAAAGAACAATAAATTTGACGAATCAAAAGCTGAAGCGTTAATAAGAGAAGTCGAAGAAGTGGGTGAGAAGCACAAACTTCCTTTCATGTTCCAGGTCGTGGGTTTAACGCCTGAACTCATGAAAAAAGGACTGGATTTCGTGGCAGACCGCACAAAAGCTCCGATCATTATAGATTCAGCGGACAAGATGGCAAGGCTTACGGGTCTTGAGCATGCATCAAAGAACAACTATGCTTCCCGAACCATGTACAATGCCATTAATATGATGATCGACAGCGAGGAAATAGCAGCGCTCACAAAATCGAAGATAGAAGGCGTGATAATTCTTGGTTTCAACATGCAGGATCCCAGCGTAAAAGCAAGGATCGCACTTCTTGAAGACGGAGGAGGATTTACGGAAAAAGGACTTCTTGCGGTCGCGAAAGAATGCGGATTTGAAAAGATCCTTTACGACCCAGGGGTTCAGCCATTCGGTCAGGGCGCAGGATCATCATTTCGCCTTCTTTCAGTAGTTAAAGCAAGATACGGCTTGCCAACAGGTGTGGGCGCTCATAATATTCCAAGTTCATGGGCATGGCTTCGCAAGAATGCAGAAAAAGAACAGAGAAGGATAGCGGATATTTCCGCAAATACCATAGGCATAACTGCCGGCGCTAATTCTCTATTCATTGGCCCGATAGAAAACGCAAAATACGCGGCGCCTGCGGTTGCCATGACAGATATACTGATGGCGGATTCGATAAAGGATTTCGGGATAGCGCATTCTGAACTGCATCCATATCAACTGGCGTGATGATCATGGTAAGCTTTGGCATCGAATTCCTGGCAAATGAACCTGCTCAAAAGCTTGCAGAACTCATTGCTTTCTCAGAAGAGAACGGGCTGGAATATGCATGGATCACTGACCATTATAATAACAGGGACTCATTCTCGCTGCTAACATATATTGCAGCCAGGACAAAAAGAATAAAGCTCGGTACAGGGGTTACAAATCCTTATACAAGAACCGCCGTGCAGTTGGCGTCAGCCATTGCTACAGTAAACGAGGTATCTGGGGGAAGAGCAGTTCTGGGCATAGGGCCTGGTGATAAAATGACATTTGACTCACTGGGCATAGAATGGGAGAAGCCCCTTGAAACGATACGTGAGACCGTGGATGTCATAAGGCAGATGCAGACTGGAAAAAAGATATCGTATGATGGGAAAATCCTGAAGATCAAGTCCGCAAAGTTAAATTTCGGCAAGGGATCGAATATCCCGCCTGTGTATATAGGTGCGCAGGGGCCGAATATGCTTAGACTTGCTGGTGAGATCGGGGATGGAGCGCTTGTAAATGCCTCGCATCCTGAGGATTTCAAGTTTGCAGTAAAACTCTTAAAAGAAGGCAGAAGCGGCAGGGATTTCAGTAAGTTCGATGTGGGCGCTTATACCAGTTTCTCGGTCGCCTCAAAGAAAGAGGATGCACAGAAGGCGGCTAAACCAGTTACTGCTTTCATAGTTGCAGGTTCTCCTGATTCTGTGCTGAAAAAGCACGGCCTCTCTGATAATGATGTGCAGAGGCTCAGGGATGCTTTTAAGGTAAGCTTTGCAGATGCCATCAAAGCAGTCACCCCTGAAATGTTGGAGGCGTTCGCAATTTGCGGGACGCCAGAGGAATGCATCGAGAAGATCAGTGGATTGATAAAAGTGGGTGTAACGCAGATCGTGGTAGGCTCACCTATTGGTCCTGACAGGACAGAAGCGATAAAGCTCGTGGGTAAGGAAATAATACCTCATTTCAAATAAAGACGGAACAGGAGGAGTAAAATATGGGCTACATGAATAAAATATTGAGAATAAACCTCACAAAAAACGCCATTACAGAAGAAAAACCGGATGAAAAAATCGCCAGGAATTTCGTTGGCGGAAGAGGACTTGGCGCTAAAATAATCTCTGACGAGGTTGACCCAAAGACAAACGCGCTGAGTGAGAATAACAAGCTTGTGTTCCTTGCCGGCCCTCTCACCGGGACAAAAGCGCCAACCTCAGGAAGGTTCTGTGCTTCATTCAAATCCCCTCTGACCGGAACCATAGCCGACAGCCAGGCAGGAGGCGCGTGGGGACCGTGGCTTAAGAAAGCAGGGTATGACGCTGCGATCATTGAGGGAAAAGCAGAAGCACCGCAGTACCTTTTGATCTCGGATGATGGATGTGAACTTCACGATGCTAATGGTTTATGGGGGAAAGGCACAAAAGAAACCTGCGCTACCCTTGAGAAAAAACATAATGGAAAAGCTCTTGCGATCGGTCAGGCAGGAGAAAAACTTTCGCTTATTTCAAGTGTCATTGTGAACGGTCACAGGGCTCTTGGAAGGGCAGGTATCGGCGCGGTCATGGGCTCAAAGAATTTAAAGGCAGTTGTAGCAAAAGGAAACCAGAAGATACCCATAGCGAACGAAAAAAAATTCGAACGGGCGGTCTTTGAGGCAAATGCCCTTATAAAAGAAAAAGGAGTAACTGGCGAAGCTCTTCCTGGCAGAGGTACAACAGTTCTGGTTCACGTAATTAACATGAACGGCATTTTCCCGGTTAAGAATTTCCAGCAATCCCAATGGCCGCATGATACTGCTGAGAAGATAAGCGGGGAGATCATTAAAGAGAAGTATGCTTCCAGGCACCAGGGCTGCTATGGCTGCCCTATCGTTTGCGGGCACATGGTAAAATTCCCGGACGGCAAAGAATTCAAATCTCCTGAATTCGAGACCGACTGGGCTTTTGGAGCAGATTGTGATAATTCGGATTTCAGGACGATCGCCGAAGCTGGAGAGCTCTGCGATGATTATGGGATAGATACGATATCTACAGGAGCGACCATTGCAGCAGCCATGGAACTTGAAGAAAAAGGAAAGCTCCATTCTGACCTGAAGTGGGGAGATGGAGAGGCTATAGTCAAAGCAGTGCACATGATAGGAAAAGGAGAAGGAATTGGCAAAGATTTGGCGCAGGGTTCAAAGCGGTTCTGTGCAAAATACGGCGCCCCTGAACTCTCAATGAGCGTTAAAGGGCTTGAACTGCCTGCTTATGATCCCCGTGGCGCCCAGGGGCATGGTTTAGCATATGCAACATCAAACCGGGGAGGATGTCATCTGAGGGGATATATGATCTCTCCGGAGATCCTTGGTACTCCGAAAGAATTAATAAACAGGTTCTCAACACTTGATAAAGCCCGCTGGACAATTGATATGCAGGATTGGACAGCTTTCATAGATTCCCTGGTGTTATGCCAGTTCACCATGTTCTCAACAGGTACAGATAATTACGCAGATATGTATTCAGCTGCAACAGGTTTTGAATGCGATACATCTGATATCATGAGGACAGGCGCAAGGATCTGGAACCTTGAGCGCATGTACAATATCAATGCAGGACTGAAAAAGGAAGACGATACTCTTCCATCAAGACTGCTAAAGGAAGGGGCGGCAAACGGGCCGGCGAAGGGGCAGGTTGTAAAGCTTAAGACCATGTTGAACGAGTATTATTCCCTGAGAGGCTGGACAAAGGAAGGCATCCCGGAAGAATGGAAATTAAAGGAGTATGGTTTAAAATGAGGGGGGAAGAACATGACCAATAAATCACAAATAAGTGAATTGAGCCTTCCTGAGAAGGTAGTGGAAGATGCCATAGCTGCACAGAAAGCATCTGTTGAATGCATAAAAGAGAACAGGTACAAAGATTTCCTGCTTGAACAATGCCTTCCTTTTGTTGAAGTTGTGAGGAATTTCAAGCGCACTCCTGAACAATCAAAAGAAGCGATGGACTTATACCAGCAATCGCTGCTTTTGCATTATGACATATTAACATCCCTCACAAAGACCGTATCTGCAATGGACTGCGCATTCCTGGAATGGCAGCAGACCCCCATTACCCTTGATATAATGTATAAGATGGATAAGGATTTCAAGGATGCGATAGACGTTTTTGTAAATACTATCGAAGAGTCGGACGATATAATCGGAATAGAAGCCACCCGTGTGCATAACGGATTCTACGGCATTATATCTTCCATGGACTTTGCGGCTCTACCCGGAAGCACTTTCTCGGTAATTGCCCAGATTCTTGAAAGAACGCCCATAGCCAAAGAATACAAGCAGGCGATAATGGCATCCAAATCATGGGGTCTTAATGGGATATACGTGTTCGGCGACAGGTACACCAGGGTATTGCAGCGCTGCCGCAATGTGCAAAAAGCAATAGAAGAGGAGAAACGATACTTAAAGATGACATGGAGCGACCCTTCAAAAACGATGATGAAACTGATGGGTACCTTCGGTCACAGTTCATATAATAGACTGAAATATTTTGAGATGTACGAGAAAAAGTTCACTCCATATGTGAAAGCGGCGTATGATGCAAAAGTGCACATTGCTAATATCCCCATGCTTCCGACCCATGTGGGTGACATAGGACACCACATAGGTCCTTCATATTACCATATATGCAAAGACGATATGTGCCTTGCGATCCTGGAAGCGGTTTCGCAGGTGGGCTATGATACCATGAGAAGAGCGCTTGGTATGGGCAAGATCCAGAGTCCGTTCGATGTGGCTGGCATAGCCACAGGTGCAAGCGCTTCAGCAATGGCAGAAATACTTGCATGGGAGGCTTTTACCCCGGATATGATACAGGAATTATTCCAGAAGAGATTCCATCACTGGGTATTGGCACATCCGTATGACAGACCGATGGTCGGAGAACTTCATATCAATGACTGGCTGGACTTTGCTACACGCGGCGCATCAATAAATGCTCCTGCGCCAAGAGGCTCTGGAGGCAAGGTGTCAGGCGTCCCGATAGACCTCTCTGCAATAAGGTTCAACTCTAAATTGAACAATCCCCAATGGTACACATACCCCTATACAGGAATATCGGTTCGAACTACAGCTCTCTTGCGGTTTGTTGACCAGCCGTGCCTGCTGGCGCCGGAACCGCCAAGCATAGTGGGTATGATAAACGCTACCGTTCTTCATCCTGAACTCCCGATGGCTCCTGTTCAGCTTTGCAAGAACTGCGCTACGGCAAGGTATGAACCGGCTAAGTGTAATTATTGCATATCTCCAAAGCTTAACAGCATGCTATGAGGGTATCAGTCAAAGTGAGGCTGTTTGCAAGCATGAGAGATTATGCCGGAGTAAAAGACGCAGACGTTCAGGGAAAAAATGTGGGTGAAGTTCTGGATTCTCTTGTGAATGCATATCCTCTGTTGAAACGGCAGATTTTCAAGGAGGATGGAGATATTATGCCCCATGTGCGTGTTCTGCTAAATGGGATAGTAATAAGCGATCTAAATACTGAGTTAAAAAAAGGAGATGAGCTTGCGGTTTTTCCGCCTGTTGGCGGGGGGTGATATATATACCTGATGGTCTATATTTACCATCATCCTATTTTAGCTTTATTACTCAAACTTAACCCTATTATGCCCGAAACCTTTATTACACTATAATAATAATGATTATCATACAATAATTTCACCTCAGGATAGGGTAATTATGAGTATTGAAACCGATTATTACGTCTATGCGGAACCATTCATAGTATCTTTGTATCTGGTCTTCATTTTCTTATCCATCCAGATATGGTTCTTATGGAAAGATATTGACAAGAGTGAACTGAATATGAAATCCATTGTTACAGATTCTTTTTTCACGAGGAACTGCATGTATGTGTACTGTTTCAGCGTTTTTTTCATTGTTCACGGTTTCTTTTTCGGAATTACTGTGCCTGGTATGTATTTTAAAGCCCTTGAAGTGCTGACGCTAAGCGGTCTTGTATTGTTCACATACGACTGGTACAGCGTGCTTGAACCGTGCGCCACCAGAAGGTCGCTGCCTCAGGAACTTGTTAATTTCCGCTGCCTTTTAAAGAAAGATCAAGTCAGGTAATGCCAAATCTTAAAGGGTTTAAAAGCCTTTAACGCGGTAATGAAACAGGAAATGTCAAGCGTGGACGTGGCTGCGCTCGTAAAGGAACTTCGTCCCCGGCTTCTTGATGCTAAGATCATGAAGATCTACCAGCACTCGCATGATGAGATAAGGATAGGGCTGCATATCTTCAAGGAAGGAAGGACGAACCTTGTCATCGAGGCAGGAAGGCGCTTCCACCTGACCGCGCACCCCGAGGAAGCCCCTAAATTCCCTCAGTCCTTTCCAATGCTGCTTCGTAAACACTTGACCGGAGGCAGGATAACTGAGATCTCGCAGTACGATTTTGACCGCATAATAGAACTGCACGTCCAGCGCGGAACGGACACAACATTACTTCTCATCGAGCTTTTCTCACGGGGGAACATCATTTTGCTGGATGCGCAAAAGAAGATAATCCTGCCCCTCAAATCCATCAGCTTCAGGGACAGGAAGGTGATACGCGGGGAGGTGTATGAGCTTCCGCAGGCGCAGTTAAGCCCGGTCACAGCCACTGTTGATGAATTGAAAGACATGTTATCCAGTTCAGACAGTGACATCGTCAGGACTATGGCGACCCGCATGAACATGGGTGGACAGTATGCAGAAGAAGTCTGCGCGCGCGCAGGGATCGATAAAAATACGCCAGCAAAGCAATTGGGCGATGCGTCACTGTTACACAAAGCAATGCAGGAGGTTTTCATGCCGCTGGGCGCTGAACTGAAACCACATATCGTATTAAAGGATGGGAAACCTGATGATGTACTTCCTTTTGAGCTTTCACATTATGAGAAGAACGAAAAGAAATATTTTGGCACTTTTAATGATGCCCTTGATGAATACTTCAGCGCGGGAGCTGAAAAAAAACGCGAGCAGATAAAAGATATTAAGGATACAAAAAATAAAAAGACAGGGTTGTATGAGTATCGCCTCGAAAAACAGATGCAAGCGCTCAATAAATTCAGGGATGATGAGGGAAAGCTCGTTCACAGGGGCGAATTGATCTACGCGCATTACCAGATTGTTGATGGCATCCTGAACGCGATCAGAGCAGCAAGGGAGAAGGGTTATTCATGGGATGATATTAAGAATATTTTGAAAAGATCGGATATGCCTGAAGCAAAGGCGATCAAATCCGTTAATACTAGTAAAGGGACTATTACTATCACGCTTGATAATGAAGAAGTTGAACTGGACGCAAAGCTTTCCGTGACACAAAATTCACAGGTGTATTACGACAGGTCAAAGAAATTATCCTCAAAGATAAAAGGCGCGCTCGATGCGATCGAAGCCACAAAAAAACTGACCGGGAAAGAAGAGGCTCCGAAAAAGACCAGGCAGAAGCTTCCGGCGCACAAGCAGAAATGGTACGAGCAGTTCAGGTGGTTCTTCTCCTCAGACGGCTTCCTTGTTATCGGCGGAAGGGATGCACAGAGTAACGAGGATATAGTGAAAAAATACCTGGAGAAGAGGGATATCTTCTTCCACGCACACGTTTCGGGCTCGCCTGCCGTTGTGATCAAAACAGAAGGCAAAGAAGTGCCTGAGACAACTCTCGCAGAAGCAGCGCAGTTCACTGTATCTTATTCGGTTATCTGGAAATCAGGGCAGGCAAGCGGGGATGCATACTGGGTTCTGCCCGAGCAGGTATCAAAGACCCCGGAGTCCGGGGAATATGTTTCAAAAGGCGCATTTGTGATACGCGGACAGCGCAATTATTTCAAGGATGTCATGCTTGGCGCGGCGCTGGGTCTTATTCTTAACGAAGAAAAGAGGCTGATTGGCGGACCGCTGAGCGCGGTAAGGAAGAAAGCGCAGTTCGTTATGGAAGTGGAACCTGGTGAATTCGAGCAGAACGACATCTCAAAGAAGATCTACAGGATGCTGGCAGATAAGTTCGAGGATAAAAAGCTCATCAAGGAGATAGCTTCGCCTGATAAGATAGCGATGTTCCTGCCGCCGGGAATGTCGAGGGTAAAGGGATCTTAATATCTATTTTTCCGCCTCCACATCATACTCATCGAATATCTCCCCTACAAGTTCTTCAAGGATATCCTCAATGGACACAAGCCCCATTACCTTCATGTTGTTATCCACCACTATTGAGATAGCCATATTCTTCTGCTGAAGCTCTTTCATGACCGATGATATCTCCTGCCCTGCTTTCACGATAAGGAGAGGGCGCAGGATCTCATGCACCTTCGTCCTCCCAAGCTCGTAATCCCTGAACTTCAGGAAATCTTTTGCATATATCATACCGATGATATTGTCAAAATCCTTCCTGTAAACCGGTATTCTTGAATGACCGGATTCGTTGATCAGTTTAAGCGTTTCCTCAAGAGTCCTGGATTCTTCAATACAAACAATATTCTCTCTTCGCGTCATCACCCCGTGCGCTTTCTCATCCGTAAAATCAAAGACATTACTGATTATCTCCCTCTCGTGCTTTTCGATCGTCCCCTCTTTTTCCCCCACCTTCAGCATCATATTTATCAATTCCTCAGTGACAAAGGGATGCTTTACGCGTTCTTTTCCTCCCAAAAGCAGGATCATGGAATTTACGATGGTGGTAAGGAACCAGACAATAGGTCTAAAGATATTTATTACGATCATTATGGGATTCGCTACCAACATCGCGATATTTTCAGCGTTTCTTGAGGCGATCGTCTTCGGGAGTACCTCCCCGAAGACGAGGATGAACAGGGTCATAACACCGGTTGCGATCGCTATCCCTGAATTTCCAAAGATCTTTAAAGCAGCATCGGTAGCAAGTACAGATGCGCTTATGTTCACAATGTTATTCCCTATCAGAATGGCAGTAAGGAAACGCTCAGGATTCTCATGCAATCTGACAACCTTCCTGGCGTTTATGTTACCTGACTCTGCAATATGCCTTATCCGTATTTTTCCCACAGAAAGAAGCGCAGCCTCAGAGAGTGAGAAAAATGCCGAAAATACTATCAGTACCAGTATTATAATTATTTCAAACGTTATCCATGAATCCATCAGATATTTAACCATATATATCATGTCGGCTTAAAAATTTAACTGCAAACGAAAATATAAACGTGAATATAAACATTTAACCAGCGGTATGATAATTCTCGCGGAATTCGAGTTCACTCCCGGCACAGGCAGCAGGATAATATATGAGTCGCTGCTTCCTGAACTGGAGGAGGAGTACCAGCGTACACGATCAACGCTGCGATTGGAACAGGACACACTTATTTTAAACGTGGAAGCGGACGACCTGGTATCGATGAGGGCAGCCCTGAACGGATGGCTGCGGCTTATCAAGATATCCTGCGAGATGACCTCAATGCACAAGTTATAAATCAGGGATTGGCAATACTACACGCAGATACAGGTGAATACAATGAGTTCAGATTTACCCCCACAGATTAAAAACCAGCTTGCACAGTTGCAGCAAATACAGCAGCAGGCGCAGGCGATCGCAGTTCAGAAAAACCAGGTCGAAATAAACCTGAAAGAGACCGACCTTGCTCTTGAAGAACTTGAAAAACTTGATGCTGATGCCGTGGTCTACAGGGCTATAGGCGACCTTCTGATAAAAACGGAACGCGAAAAGACAAAAGAATCCCTCAAGGAAAAAAAGGATACGCTCGACCTTAGAATGCAGACCCTTGCCCGCCAGGAAGAGCGCGCGCAGAAACGGTTCCAGCAGCTTCAGGAGCAGCTCAAGCAGGCTATTGGTACACCGTCTGCGCAGTAGTCATGGAGATTGACGAAGCAGAATTCTATAATCAACTGCTGGATTACCACAATATTCTCTATTTATGTCACAGGAACGCAGACCCTGATGCACTTGGAAGCGCCTTTGCCCTGAAAGAAGCCATAGGCGGCACTATAGGTGTCATCGACGGCTGCGACAGGGTTGCGACTGTGCTGGCAAAGCAGTTGAATATCGAATTTTTAACAGATCCGGCAGGGGAGCATGATCTGGTAGTGGTAGTCGATACTTCCACGCTCGCACAGTTGAACGGTTTTCCGCTGAAGAACTATGCAGTTATAGACCATCATGCTACGACGTCGCTGAATGAAAATTCCGCGTTTTCTCTTCACAGGAATAAAAGTTCTACTGCTGAGATAGTGCTTGAGGTGCTCAACGTCATGGGCGCGCCCATAATGAGGCGTGCTGCATTTGCGCTTATTGCCGGCATTATCACTGATACTGGGAATTTCAAGCATGCCACATCTGATTCATTCAAGGCTGTAGCAGAACTCATAGAATTGAGCGGCATAGGATACAGCGAAGTTATGGATGCTCTTTCAACTCTCCCGCAGGATATCTCGATGCGGATCGCCTTTTTGAAAGCAGCACAACGTTCGGTGATAGAAAGAGTTGATGACTGGGTCATCGTAACTTCACAGGTAAGCTCGTTCGGAGGCGCAGCAGCCTCAAATCTTATTTCAATAGGCGCTGATGTGGCTTTTGTGGCATCAAAGGAAGGTGAACAGGTCAAGATAAGCGCGCGCGCCAGGAAATGCGCCATAAATGCAGGAGTAAATCTTGCGAGGCTGATGGAAGAAATTAGTGTTAAGTATAACGGCACAGGTGGGGGTCATGAGGGAGCGGCAGGCATGGACGTCCAGGGCGACACAGATCAAATACTTTCAAGCTGCACGGACTATATCAAGAAATCCCTCATGAAACCGTCGTGCCAGAATTAACGGTCATCTCGCCAGATGCTGGTTTATTGCAGATACAAGAGCTTCAACCGATGCCATGACGATATCCTCGTTCGTGGCGCGGGCTGATACTACTCTGCCGGTCTCATCCTCTATACCGATGATCACTTCGGCAAGGGCATCTGAGCCGCCAGAGATGGCTTCTATCCTGAAATCGCGCAGTTTGAATTTATAGTCCCCAAGGATACCTGTTACTGCCTTCAGCGCGGCGTCAACGGGACCTACACCAACACTTGCACCAAGGCGTTCCTTACCGTTGACAATGGCTTTCACTGTAGCCGTCGGGGTGATGATATTCCCTGTCATCACTGAGACTTCTTTCAGCACGATAGCCTTTTCTCCCCTTGATGTTGTGCCGATCATTGACTCGGCAATTGCGAAAAGGTCGGCATCAGTAACTCGCTTACCCTTATCGCCAATATCTTTTATCCGCTTCATTATCTCGTTTAGCTGCTCATCAGTGGTGTGAAGACCCGCGCATTCAAGCGACTGCTTCACCGCATGCTTTCCTGCATGCTTCCCCAGTACGATGCGCCTCCTGTGACCAACCATCTCTGGTGTCATTACCCCGGGCTCAAAGGTGTCAGACCTTACAAGCACACCATGTGTATGTATACCCGATTCGTGCGCAAAAGCGTTCTCGCCCACGATCGGCATGGTGGGGGGCATTCGTACCTCTGTCAATCTCTCTACAAGACGCGAGGTCTCAACGATGTACTGGGTCTTTACATTAGTCTTAGCCCCGTAAAGCGAGTGCAGGCTCATCACGGTCTCCGCGAGATCCGCGTTCCCTGCGCGCTCACCCAGACCGTTTATCGTGACCTGCACCTGGCTTGCTCCCGCCTCCACGGCTGCGAGGCTGTTGGCAACCGCAAGACCGAAGTCGTTGTGGCAGTGAACATCAATAGGGATCTTCACATTCTTTGCTATTTCCCCTATCAGTTTATACATGGCAGAAGGCACTATCACGCCCACGGTATCCGGGACATTGATAATATCGCAATGCGCTTCCTCAACGCCTTTATAAATATTTATAAGATAATCCAAATCAGTTCTCGTGGCGTCCATTGCCGAGAACATGCATTTCACGCCGTGGTCTTTTATATATTCGACCGCGTCTACAGCCATACTATGCACTTCTTCCCTGCTCTTCTTTATGGTAGATATCCTCTGGATATCGGATGTGGAGACAAAGGTATGCACCATGTCCACGCCGCAGTCAAGGCATTTGTCAATGTCGGATTTTATCACCCGCGACAGCCCGCATACCTGCAAGCTTAACCCGGCATCGGCTATTTTCTTCACAGATGCTTTCTCCCCGTCAGATGACATGGGAAAACCTGCTTCTATGATATCCACACCGAGCTTATCAAGCTGTTGTGCGATGAGAAATTTTTCATCCGTTGTGAGAGAGACCCCCGGGGTCTGTTCTCCGTCGCGGAGCGTGGTATCAAAAATGCTTATTTTCTTGTTCCTTAGCGATTCAATGACGTAAAAGACGATCCCTCGCGTTTATCATATTTATCGTTTCTGAATTCGTTTTAAGGTATAAAGTCTTTTTTATGCTTTGTTATGGCACTTTTTGTAATAAGTGCAGGAAACGAAGTTGCACATTCTGACTTTGTTCTGGAGCAGATCGCAGTAGATACCATCCCGTACAACTCCGGGTACACGCTCAAACATGTTCCAGTCTATGTCTTCACTTTCGTACACTTCCTGATCTGGCAGGTTTTTCTCATCGAGAAGGTTTATGGAATTGATTTTCATAACCTGCCCGTCAAAGAAACCCGACATCATGGAGATTTTTGGGTGCATCGAGCTATTCATACCATCAGAATACAACCAGTTCTCGTATATATACGCCGAGAGTTTTAACGGTTTATCTGAGTTTATGATAAATTATATGACATATTATTGTTTTTAATCGTTTATTAATCAATTTTTTAGATAAATATGGTTTAATTATGGCATAAATGTTAATGGGTGTGTTGTTACTCTAAATAAATAAAACGTATTATAAAAATACCTTGAATTATCCGAATGTTATGTATATTCATGAATGTTAAGAAAAGTATATATGTTTAAAAAAATACCATGTTAATTAGATTCAAATGACAGAAATCAAGCACATTCAAACCAGCCTGGACATGGTTACATATGATCATCTCAGGCATATTTCCGAAATAAAAAAGAAGTCACTAAAAGAAACCATACAGGAAGCTATTAACGAATATCTCAAAAAACATGAAGGCGAAGTAATGAAGGATTCATTATTTGGTATAGTGGGCTCTTTCAAGACAAAAGAGGGCAACTGGAGTGAAAGGGACGACTGGAGAGAGTAGATGCGGATTTTTCTTGATACAAGCGGTCTTATTGCGCTTAGCGATGAAAAGGACATTAACCACAACAGGGCAAAAGCCTATCTTAAGGGGAAAGTGCAGGGGGGAGCAAGGTTTGTTGTCGGCAAAAATATTTTAGCTGAATACATAGATGGCGTCACAAAAAGGGTCAGCAAGGAAAAGGCTATAGAAGAACTTGACAAAATTATAAACAGCAAACTGCTGGTAATTGAATCGTTCTCTGAATCAGACTGGGATAAAGCGCTCCGGTATTTCAGAAAGTACCATGACCATAAGATCGATCTAACAGATTGTTTGAGTTTTGTGATCATGGAGAGGCTTGATCTGAAGATCGCTTTCACCTTTGATAGCGATTTCAAAACTCATGGGTTCGATGTTCTTTCTTGATATAGACGGTTTGTGTTTTCATTGACAATACTTCTAAAACACTTTTTTTTACCTGTATCCATACTCCCGTTTCGCTTTCATTAAATCCCCTATCTTCATTGAGGTCAGGAGTTCAAAGACAACAAGCAGCAGGAACAATATAACAAGATTGAACGCCGCAGCATTAGCCCCTTTATTGACAGCGATAAGGGCGGCGATAATCGGCGCTGCAACAGTCCCAAGGACACCTGAAAAGTGCATGAGCGCCCTCTGTTTGCCCGAAGCCTTCAGATATGAGATCTGATCTATCCGAAGGGTAGGCTCAACCTTCGCTGGCCCGTTGAGGTAATAATGCGTGAACCTGATGCCAGAAAGTGCGCCTGTTAAATAATGTGCAAGCGGGTGCAGGGTGGTCATCAGCGCAAGGGCGCTAATGTAGAGCATCCAGTCAGAGTCGATCAGGAAAACCATGACAAGGACAGCGATCGTGGCAGCGCCCTCGATTAGATTACCAACTGGCACGCTGAGAGAGAACCGCACTTTTTCACTGAACCTTTTCAGGCTGAATTCTTCCAAATCTTGCAGCAGCATGTCATCGTTTATCTTTTCTCTCTTGATGATTTCGACAACTTCACGAAAACCCTTTCCGCTGTAGTTTGTTTTGAGAATGCTGATCTTACTTTTTAACTCTTCATGCCTCATTAACTCTTCAGCTCCATTAACCCCTCACGGTAATTATAATATCCCTGCTCTCAAGCACCTTCCCGTCGTATATCACCTGGGCGCGGGTCTGGTATTTCATCTCCTTACCTGCTGCAAGATATGCTTATCAGATGCGTTCAGGTTGAAACGGACGAATGGATGAATGACTGAGTTGCCATTATTCGTGACGCGTACCATTACCTGCGCATTCTCCCCGCTTTTCACTGTCACGTCCTGCGGTTTGACATCAAAGGTGGAACTGGTTGATGGAATATTGTCTTTGGATAAACATCCCGAAAAAAGGAGAGATGCTATAAGGAGCAGAACAACTGCTATTTTAACTGCCATTTACCCTCCTCAGGTGTTCGCAGTTCCCTGCCACGATCTTCTCAAGTTTCCCTTCACCGGTCTCCAGGATCAGCGCGCCTTCACTGTCCACTCCTATAGCTTCGCCGTAAATTGTGCGGGTCTGATTCGTTATCTTGACCCATTCGCCTATGGTCGCTGACATATTCCTCCATTCCCCAAGGATGGACGAGAACCCCTCTTTCTGGAACAAGAGATACTGGGACTCAATCTCGCAAAGCAGCCTCTGCACGAACTCAACCCGGTCAATGTTGCAGCCAAGTTCGTTCTGAAGTGATGTGGAGCTGTCCCTTATATCCTGGGGGAATGCTTCAATATCAACATTGGCGTCAATACCAATGCCAACCACCACATATTGTATCGAATCAAGTTCAGCCCCTATTTCGGTAAGTATGCCGCATACCTTCTTACCGTTTATGAGAACATCGTTAGGCCATTTTATTTTTGCAGGAAGCCCATAACTGCGGATAGTCTTTGCCACAGCCACACCTGCAAGAAGCGTAATTCTCGGAGCGTACTGAGGCTGCATCCTGGGTTTCAGCACCACAGAGAGCCATATTCCACCTTCAGGAGATATCCATTTTCTCCCCAACCTTCCGCGCCCTCCGGTCTGGGATTCAGCTATGACCACCGTCCCTTCATCAACCGAGCCTGCCATCTCGCGGGCAAGTATGTTTGTACTCTCAGTTTCCTTGAAATAGTGGATGTTCTTCCCCATCATGCTGGTCTTGAGCCCTGCTTTTATTTCTGCGGGGGCAAGTACGTCTGGCGATGCCACGAGTGTGTACCCCTCCTTTGTTGACGATTTGATCATATATCCTTCATCCCTCAATGCCTGAACATGCTTCCAGACAGCAGCCCTTGAAACAGAATGTTCACTGGCAAGCGTCTCGCCGGAAACAGGTTTGCCTTTATTCAATATAAGATTCTCAAGTATCTTATCTTTTATTGTGCCTTTTTTTTCTCTGACACTCATTTCCTCTCACCGGCGCGAATATAAGCCCCGACTGCAGCAGTGATCGCTGCAACCTTCTTATCCTCCACACCAAGAGCGGAAGCCAGGCTGTTCCCTTTCTCTTTTTCAGACTGGATCACCTTTTCCACTTCTGCGATTATATTGTGATCATCGATGAAATGCGTGGTCAGTTCGCCCCGCCTGAAATACTCGTTGTTCATCACGGCTTTGTGGAACGGTATGTTCGTTGTCACACCCACGATAATATATTCGTACAATGCCCGCTTCATCCGTTCTATCGCTTCCATCCTGTCCCTGCCCCATACAGTGAGCTTTGAGATGAGAGAATCATAGTAAGGAGTTATGGTATATCCTGTATGGACGCCGCTGTCCACGCGCACGCCCGGACCGCCTGAAGAGCGGTATCTGCGCAGTTTTCC
The DNA here is from genome assembly GCA_043729865.1 of Methanobacteriota archaeon. Taxonomy (GTDB): domain Archaea; phylum Halobacteriota; class Methanosarcinia; order Methanosarcinales; family Methanoperedenaceae; genus Methanoperedens. The sequence goes on along the minus strand of JAYTKX010000019.1, from coordinate 8,140 downwards.
CGGCGAAGGAGTGAAATTATTGAGCGGGTCTTCTGCATTAAGCCTGCATTCGATCGCCCACCCTGTCTGCTTTATGTCCTTCTGTTCCCAGCTTAATTTATCCCCCGCTGCTATTCTTAACTGTTCCTTTGCGAGATCAACGCCGGTAACGACTTCGGTAATTGGATGCTCGACCTGAAGCCGCGTGTTCATCTCCAGGAAGTAATAATTCCCTTTTGAATACAGGAATTCTATAGTGCCTGCGTTAGTATAATCGATCGCTTCTGCTGCTTTTATTGCGTCAGCTCCCATCTTTTTACGCAGTTTCGGTGTCAACACGGGAGAGGGAGACTCTTCTATCAGTTTCTGGTGCCTCCGCTGTATCGAGCATTCGCGGTCCCCTACGTGGATAGTATTGCCGTATTGGTCTGCAAGTATCTGGAACTCGATGTGCCTCGGCTCTTCAAGGTATTTCTCTATGAACACCGTGGCATCCCTGAATGATGATTTTGCCACTCGCCGGGCAGACTCAATGGAGGGGATGAGGTCCTCTTCTTTCCTCACCACTTTCATCCCAATACCGCCTCCGCCTGCCGATGCTTTGACTATTACGGGATAGCCCACAGCACGCGCGATGTCCTTTGCATCATCAAGATCAGTAATTCCGGTCTCACTTCCGGGTATGATGGGTATTCCGGCAGCTGCCATTGTCTTTTTTGCAGCGATCTTGCTGCCCACGCTCTCGATGGCTTTACCCGACGGCCCGATGAATTTAATTCCTTCTTTCTCGCACCTGTATGAGAATTCTGCGTTCTCTGAAAGGAAGCCGTATCCTGGATGGATACCTTCGGCGCCTGTCTTATGAGCTACATCCAGAATGTTGTCCATGTTCAGATAGCTCTGGCTTGCCGGAGCAGGACCGATCGGGTATGCTTCGTCGGCATATTTGGCGAACAGCGCGTTCTTATCGACTTCCGAATACACAGCCACGGTCTTCACTCCGAGCTCCCTGCATGCTCGCATTACACGGATGGCGATTTCACCCCGGTTTGCGATGAGTACTTTCTTGAACATATTTTACCCGATGATAAGCAGCGCATCTCCTGCTGCCACGGTGCTTCCTTCTTTTACGAATATATCCTTTACTGTACCGCCATGCGGGGCATGAATGTTGTTCTCCATCTTCATAGCTTCAAGCACCATCACGACATCGCCCTTTGATACTGTGTCTCCCTTTTTGACCTTTATCTTGAGTACCATGCCCTGCATGCTGGCAGTAATTGAGCCGTCTATCTTTTTAGGGCGCTCCTGTCCCGGCGCAGAGCTGACAGACATACCGCCGCCTGCGGACAGGATCTTCACATTGAACTCGTCCCCGTCCACTTCCACCCTGAACTCTGTGGGCATTGGCACAGCTTTTCCATTGCCTGTTTTAGGAGGTTCAAGCGCCTCTTCCCTTGTCTCGCCGCGCAAGAATTTGGGGGCTATCGCCGGATACAGCGCATAGGTGAGAATGTCTTCCGGTTTTTTGACTATACCGAGCGCCTGCGCCTCTTTAGTGACCCTTTCAAGCTCGGGCGGCAGCAGGTCTGCGGGGCGGACAGTGATTGGTTTATCATCACCGAGTATTTTCGCGATTATCTCTTTGCTGATGGGGGCAGGAGTGCGTCCGTACAGTCCTTTGACATAATCTCTTACCTCTTTAGGCACTACCTTGTAGCGCTCGCCCAGCAATACGTTAAGCACCGCCTGTGTTCCTACTATCTGGCTTGTCGGGGTGACGAGCGGGGGAAACCCGAGTTCCTCGCGGACCCTGGGCATCTCAGCCAGCACGGCTTCGTATTTATCAAGCGCGTTCTGCTCCTTTAGTTGTGATACAAGATTTGAGAGCATGCCTCCAGGTATCTGGTATTTCAATACGTTGGTGTCTATCCTTTCTGATATGGGGTCGAGGATGCCCCGGTATTTTTCCTTGATTTCCTCAAAGTATTTTTTGATCTCGGTTAGCAGTATGAGGTCAAGACCCGTGTCATAAGGCGTTCCGCGTAGAGCTGCCACTATGGTCTCGGTGGGCGGCTGGGATGTTCCCCATGCAAAGGGGGAGAATGCGGTGTCCAGGATATTCACTCCTGCTTCGCATGCAAAGAGGTAGCTCATCGGCGCCATGCCGCTTGTGCAGTGGGAGTGCAGGTCAATGGGGATAGATATCTCTTCTTTCAGGGCTTTGACAAGGTCATAGGCGTTCTTTGGCGAGATGAGACCTGCCATATCCTTTATGCACAGGGAGTCGCATCCCATTTCCTCAAGCTCTTTTGCCATTTTAACATATAGCGGGATGGTATGAACAGGGCTTATGGTGTAGCATACAGTTCCCTGTACGTGAGCGTCCATGCGCTTTGCGGTCTTTATCGATACTTCCATGTTCCTTATATCGTTCACAGCATCGAATATCCTGAAGATGTCAATACCTGATTCGGCTGCATGCTCCACGAATTTCACTACTATATCATCTGAATAATGCCTGTAGCCTACGAGGTTCTGACCGCGAAGAAGCATCTGGAGAGGGGTTTTCTTGATGGTCTTTTTGAGTGCGCGAAGCCTGTCCCATGGGTCTTCGTTCAAATAGCGTATTGAGGCGTCGAATGTGGCTCCGCCCCATACTTCAAGTGAGAAGAACCCTATTTCGTCCATCTTCTCGGCTATTGGTAGCATATCCCTTGTCCTCATGCGGGTAGCTATGAGGGACTGGTGGGCGTCGCGAAGGGTCGTATCGGTGAGTTTTACTTGTGGCATATCTCTGTGGGCTTAATAGGTTGCTGTGTTATTTAATTTATGGTATTTTTCAGACTTACCGGGAAAGAAGAAGCCATTTCCATAATGGCACATATATTATTTTTTTATTTTCAATTTTTTCTTCCTCTTCAAAGTCTTCTGTTATTATGAGACCGCTCTCCAGGTTGAACTCTTCCATTGCCTTGACCAGACCATTGACTTCCCTTTCCTTTGTTCCCATGTCAGACAGATCCTGACAAACCTGTATCAATTCACTCACCTTTAAACCATCTTTAACCAGAAAATCAACTTCCCTGCCAGACTGGTCTTTCCAGTAATATATCTCTGTTCCTGGCTCAAAGGACTGTCTTATTTTTAATTCGGTGGCGACGATGTTCTCCATAAGTTTTCCAGAATTTTTCGTAAACCGAAAACCGATGGCATTCGATAACCCGCTATCGATCGAATATACTTTCCTCTGGGCTTTTTCCTGCTCTTTCATTGAGAAAGAGAATTTTGTTATGAAAAAAACGAGGCATGCTGTTTGCAGGTATTCGGAAAATCTATCCACAGTTGCATGCGGGATGTTCAGGAAAGAGGAGACCTTTTGAAAACTCACAGGCGATGCGATATTCGTAAGATAAAATTTTGATAATGTTTTGATTTTTTCCCTTTCCCTGATATTGAACCTTTCAATTGTATCTTTTGTGATTATGGTATCAAAATAAGCCAACAGTATCCTTTTTTTATCAGTTGATATAACAACTTCGGGGAAACCTCCAAATTCCATATATTCATCAAGCGCTCTTTTTATCTCCACCCTTTTTGCAAGGATTTCAATTTCAGTGGCTGCTGAAATCCCCTTGAATTTCAAGAACTCTTTAAATGATAGTGGATAAGCAAAAAAGGTTATGTTCCTGCCAGTCAACAAAGTTGCAAGCTCGGCGCTCAGGAGCTTTGATGATGAACCGGAAATAATGATTTTCGCTTCCTTTCGCTCATGAACGCCCCTGGCGAAGCGCTCCCATTCGGGGACATTCTGGATCTCATCCAGGAAAATGAATGGCTTCTTTGTGGGTTTTACTTTTTCAAGATAGGTATCATAAATGTCCCTGAGGAGCTTTAGATCTCGCTGGATGAACCTTTCATCTTCAAAATTCACTATAAGCGTGTTGGCGTCTCCGCCCAGTTCCTTTGCAAGCTGCCTTATTATCGTGGATTTTCCACTTCTCCTGATGCCTGCTATGCATACGATCTGGTTCGTTTCCGTTATCAGCGGGATGAGCTTTCTTATGTAGTCTTCCCTTTTGTAGCCTGTATCTATCTCTTTTGCCCAGAAGTTCCAGTCAGAGAGGATCTCCAGGAGTTCTTCTTTTCTCATGATGGATTATATGTGAGGCAAATATTTAAGATTTTGCCTTATATGAAAGGCATTATTTCAAGAACTTTTACGAAACCTTTGCAAGTTGTACCGTTAAAATCCCCATCATTGGAACAAAAAGATATATATTAACACAGTAATTCTCCATCTGCGGAATCTGTGGATGATATTTCAGAGAACGATCCGCAGATTTCGCAGATTCGCGCAGATTTGTTGCATCTGGTTCATACCTCAATTGTTATTTTTTATCGATTGTTATGCGGATAACTATAATCCTGTCTAAACTCAATTTCCCAGATACTCACCCTGTATCCTCACGACCTCTGTACTGTCCTTAGCCTTTGAATATCTCTCCAGGGGCTCGGCATTAAGCTCAAGGAAAGTATGCCCCCATTTGAACTTATTAAGAATCAGCGCAGCCTGCTCCTTTTCCCCAAATATATAAAGCGCAGCCGCAAAAGCCTCAACCGTGCTGAGCTTGAAGGGCTTTCCGAAATTCACGGCATTGCCAGCTACAAGAAATGGCAGGGCGCGGTGCGTGAGTCTTTGCCTTTGCAGTGCGGGGAACACCAGTTCCACATGCTCCCACGAACAGTCAAGCACAACAAGCCCCCGTCCCGCATCATCAGCAGGCGACAGCGCCTGCTCTGCAAAAGGGTCAAGAAAGAGCCCTTCGCGCGGAAGAGTCCGTATGCGCTCATGCATCGTTGCAAGCCTGAACCTGGCAAGCTTCTTTCCAGAGCACTTCTTAGGGTCGCACTGGTCTGCATGATAAAAGTGCAGGGGTATCATGTGTTCTAGTTGATAGTGGGGCTTAATATGATTTTGGGAGTTGACCTGAATAAAGTTGTGTAGTCTGGAATAAAATCATTACAATTTCAATTCATGTTGATAATTATGTAAGGATACAATATCTTACTCAAAAATAGTGATGTATAGACCTTACATATTTAGAATAATGACAAATTCAGAAAATATTAATTTATTGACCTATTTCTTCGCACATTCAATCTTTGCTTGTGCCTCATCAACTGGCTTTTATCTGTGAATCATATAAATAATTGTTGCTATTGGAAAATTCATTTCAATCAATTTTTCTAACATTTTTCCCTTCACTCCTCAATCCTTATTTCTTACAATTTCGTAAGATTCTGTTTTGCATTCTGGGCAGACATAGACTTTCGAATTTCTTCTATCATCTACACTTTTCAATATCAAATTTTGATTATGTTTTTGACACTTTGGCTCAAATTTTTCTATCATTTTTCCCCAATCTCCTCTATTTCAATCTCCGCATTTTGATTTTGTAATCACAAAGTAGATCATCTAGAATTTCTCCCTCAGGCTTTCTCAATATGAATTTTGCTTCACGCAATGTTTCTGCACTTTCATTTTTTATTTTTCGTGTGATTTGAACTTTTGTAATTTTCTTTTTCATAATTATTTAATTATATATACACAAAGAGATATATCTTTTTTTATACTTACTACTTAATTTTAATTATTTTGTAAAGGATTGCAAAATTATATATTTAATGACAATTAATATAATTTATTATGAGGTCAAAAATAATCTTAATTTTAGTAATTTCTTCTTTGATAATTGGTTGTATTGATACTACAAAAATTTCAAGTATCCAAAAAGGTCAACCATGTGTGCAACAGACATCAACAGATGGAAGATCGACAATTTCACAAGGAGATTGTAATAAATCACAATTATATGGATTATCACCAGATGAACAAAAACTTATTGGAACATGGAGTATAAAATCAGAATTTTTTGAAGGCTCATATACATTTAATTCTGATAGAACAGGAAAAGGTTCAAGTCCAACTGTAGGAAATAGATATTTCAATTGGAGAATAAATAATGGAATATTATATAGTGATACTAATGAATTTTCTCCTCCAATTAGTGGAGGAAGTAATTATAGATTAGTTAATAATGATAAAACATTAGTATTACACACAATTATGGGAGAAGTATATCTCGAAAAATCTTGGTGGTAAAAAGAAATGAATTCAGACGATGGTAAATGGATACTATGGATTGCAGGAATAATAATTGCAATTATATTTTTATTTGGTCTTAAATTACTCAATATAATCTGAGAATAAATATCCAATTGGCAAATTTGCGGACAACTGGTAAGTTTACCCGAAACGATAATTTAGCCGAAACGGGTAAAAACTTTAGTCCACAATTATCAGTAGTCCACAGTCATAAATGATATGGTACGGAAAAATAAGCTTTCAGAAGACAAAATTGTAAAAATGGTTTTGACTATCCAAAAACTTATATTATAATAGTGTTATTGTAACACATATGACTAATATTAATAAACAAATTGATAATAGCAAAAATATTAAAATAATAATTAATGATAAACATCCAAAAAAACATCGTTGCACAGTTTGTAATGGTAAAGGAAAGGTACGAGATATAGAAGACAAATCTGTTCATCTTTTGGGTGATTATATTACTCCACCTTGGAAGAGTTGTTCAGCATGTGATGGAACAGGTGAAAGATAATAAAGGAATATTTATGAAAATAATCACAATTTTATTAATTATAATTTCAATAATAATAGTTCTATTTTTACAATCAACAATAATCACAAAATCTTATAAAGAAACTATACCTGGAATAGTAACAAGTGATGGTAGAACCTTACGAGAAACAACAACAATATATCATCCTACACAAATTTTAGGAATGGATGTTCCATCTGGTTTTATAGGATTGTTTTATTTGCTTTTTATTCAATCTGTTCCTGGACTAATATTACAAATATATGTGGTTTATAATTTATTTAAAAAATTATTGTTAATTGGTAAATCAAATTTACTTAATAATACAATACATAAATAGTGAGATGGAGTGCGCCCCTCAAAGTAGACAGTTAGTTAAGGTGTGTTCTAATTTTACATTTCCCATGTTGCTATTTCTTCTTTCATAATTTTACAAATTGCTTCTAAATCTAATTTTGATTTTGAATTCAGTTTCAACTCAAGCTCTTTTACATAAATATTCGATAATTTTTCATTTGGATTCAATTTTTCGTTACTCACATATAAATCAAAATCATTAATAGTAATGGGTACTTTACAATGTTCGAATATATCGGTTTGAATAATCTCTTTTATATTTTTGATGTACTGATTCTCTAAGAAATGTGTTAAAAACTGAAGTACCGTATGGGTTTCGCCTATCCGTATATGAAACTTTTGGATAAGACCATTAGATACAAATATCTCATTAAATACCCCATAGCTATGCCCACATAAAATAATATGACCCTTATTAATATGACCACATTTTGGACAAGCATCAGAATCAATATCAAAATCAGAATAAGAATAAGGATTAGTAAATTCTATGATGGGGGACATAAATACTTTTTTGTGACAATTTTTACATTCAATATACCTGCCTAATACAGTTAAAATTTTAACAAAAGTATTCTTAATTATTTGATTATCTAATGATAGTTTTACACCTTCAAAATAACTGGGATGGCGAAAAGATAGAACATCCGTGCTGAATATGAAAGATTCCGTGCTGTGTATTATTCGATTATCTAATTCGTTTAGAGCTTGATAGAATGTATTAATAGGCTTTGAAGGAATGTCATCAATAATATAATTGTATCTTTCTTCAAGAGTTACTGGGATTTCGGCACCATGAGGATGAACATAAGGGTTACCACTGAGAGAACATTTTACCTCTTCATTAATATAAGTTAATAAAATTAGCGGAACTATCCATGGTTTCCCATAAGGTGGGGGTTTCAAATATTGAAGAATCTCGTCTGCAAATTCTATTGCTACAGGATTTGTCATTATACTTTTTTCTCCTTCGTTTATTTTTGAGCATATTAATAATATACTAATAATGTATAAAGGGCACAGTCACATAATCCAGTTATGAACATTAAAGTAATATCATCACAATAAATACTTATTTATTCTTTAATGTAATGATACTACTTGTGCAACATGGT
>JAYTKX010000018.1:0-13880 GCA_043729865.1 Methanobacteriota archaeon | reverse complement strand
GGAAGATATTGTTTTGTTGAAAAAAGGGGGATTAGGATTGATGTAAGTGGCTAAAAATTTTACTGTATTAATATTTTAACATCTCTTCGGAGATACTGTTCGGGATTCTACAGGTTCGGGTTTCAAAAAAAGACATGATGCTTGTTTTGTCATCCGGCTGTGGATAGCCGGACAACTTTATGAAAAAAGCAATCACAAAGTTTATGGTCACATCTGCATTTTTATTACAAAATGAGATCACCAATAACAGTTAATGAAGCGCTTGAAAAATTAAATGTGTTGAAATACAATTATTACTTCAGGCGCGAGTCTGAAGAAGTCGCTCTCAATGATTCGGTAGGAAGAGAACTGAGCGAGACTATTTCTGCAAATTCAATGTCCCCGGAAGTCGATATTGTCGCGATGGACGGGTTTGCGCTCCGTTTCGAAGATGGATATCCTCTGAAGATATCCGGAAGCGCATACGCTGGCGACAGTGTTGCAAAGATAAAACGCGGCGAAGCGATCGCGATAGCGACAGGCGCGTTCCTCCCGCAAGGCGCTAATGCAGTGCTGAAAATTGAAGATGCAAAAGTCAAAGATAATGTTCTTCATGGAAAGACCCTGAAAAAATGGGAGAACGTGTTCCGCGCCGGCTCTGACTATAAAGCAGGAGACAGGATATTCGAGAAAAATCACCGCATCATGCCGCAGAGCGCTGCGCTGCTGTACAGCCTTGGCGTTGAAAAAGTACCGGTATATAAGAAAATAAGAGCAGGAATAATCTCCACCGGTACAGAGATACATAACGGTATGATAAAAAATACAAATGCTGTGCTGGTGCAGGGGTTCATGAAGGAATTCGGCTGCGACCCAACATTTATAGGCACAGTGCCCGATGACTATGAAAAAACCAAAAAAATGCTTCTTGATGCAACGGAAAAATATGACGTTGTATTTACGACCGGGGGCGTCTCTGTGGGAGAGCGGGATTATGTCGCAGATATTATAGCCGAAGCGGGCGAACTCATATTCCATAAAGTAGCTATCAGACCAGGGAAGCCCATTGCGGTCGGCATAGTCAATGATACACCGGTATTCGGGCTGCCTGGCAAGCCCACAGGCGCCTTCGCAGCGCTTGAAATTATTGCGCGCAACTATTTTACGGACATACCCAGAGCCGCTTGCAGGATAACCATCAATGAAGATATTGAGGTGCAGGAGAAGGGTTTCAGCTATATCCTGTTCGTGAAGATCGAACGTAATACGGCAAATACTATGGGATATAAAAACTCGGATATGAAGCTTTTTGAAAAGAAATACGAGACCGCCATCATCGCATCCTCGCCCCGTTCTACCATAGTTGACGGGTATGTGATAACAGACAGGGATATTAAGAAAGGCGAACATGTGGAAGCCAATCTATTCAGTTGAGGGAACATGGACAAAAAGATCGTTGAACTTGCTGTCGGACTGCACGGGCACCTGGCGCCCGGGATTGCTCTTGGATTGAGGATGAGCGAACTTGCACTTTCGCGCCTTAATATGAAAAAAGGGGACAAGCACCTTATAGGGATAGCTGAAACAGCGCGCTGCCTTGCGGATGCGATGCAGGCTGCTACCGGATGCACGCTTGGGCACGGGAATGCCTTTGTGGAGGACTACGGGAAGCTTGCGATAACGATAGGCGATACTCGGACGAAAAAAGGCGTGCGTGTGGCTCTCAGGGATGAAGCGAATAAATATTCAGACCTGATGAACAAATGGATGATGCGGATCGGGAAGCTTTCGCATGAGGAAGAAGATGAACTGGGCGCGCAGTTGCTTGATATGGATGAAAGATATCTTTTAATACAGGATGTTTTAATAAGCAGGGCTTCGAATTTTGAAAAGTCTGCAATATCAAAATGTATGAAATGCGGGGAGTTCGTGCCTGAAAGCCTTGTTGTGAGAAATAATGACGGGGTTCATTGCAGGGCATGTGAGGGTACTGCTTATTATGAATTGCTTGAAGCCCGGTGATCGACTTATAGTTGAGAACTGAATGTTTTGAACTTATCTTTGCGTCCTTTGCGCCCTCTGCGGTGAATAAAATCAAACACCGCAAAGCACTCCAAGAACGCAAAGTGGACATAGAATAAGTATCAAAGATAGGTTCTGAACTATAATCCAAAGCTATTGGCATTTGCAGAACTTTTTGGAAGGGTTTATATCCTTTATTGAAATGTAACGAAAAGAGAGGCAAGTGGCTAATGATGCAAAAGGAAGAAAAAGTGGTCGTAGTGCTGCTGATAATGGCAGCGCTCTCACTGATCATCGCGTTTTTCGGTTTCTCCTCGCAGCCCGGGGTGTATTCAAAGGACTCAAAGCTGGATGAACGCGTGTATGTGGAGGGAGCGGTGCTATCAAAGCAGATGACAAAGACCGGAGATAATCTCATTATAACGCTCTCGAACCTTGATGTCAAGGTATTCGTGGCAAAGGATAATGGGGCAAAAGATGTGTATGATTCTTTAATAAAAGGGGACAAGGTAAGGATCACAGGTAAAGTCCAGGAGTTTAAGAACGTAAGGGAAATAGTGGTCGGGAGCGCGGGGGATGTGGCAAGGGTGTAAATATTTACCAGGAAGGAAGAAATTGCTTTTTTTTTGCACCGCTTAGAAAAAGTTATTATATGAAAAACCTTCAATACGCTTTTATTTCTGGAATTCATATGGTCACGCATGGACAATAAAACAGAAGCCTGCACCGGTCAGGAGCCTGCGGTCATAAAAACCCGGGCTCTCAGCCGGAAATACGGTAAAATTACAGCCGTAGACAGCCTTGACATGGAAGTTAAGGAGGGCGAGATATTCGGTCTCCTGGGTCCGAACGGCGCAGGCAAGACCACCCTTATCTCAATGCTGTGCACGATCCTGAAACCCACATCAGGCACGGCATGGGTGAACGGCTTTGACATCGTGAAAGAGCCGGGAAAGGTCAGGAAATCCATAGGCATCGTATTCCAGGCGCCAAGCGTGGATGACCTGTTGACAGGACGGGAGAACCTCCAGATGCACAATCTTCTCTTTGGCGTTCCGCGGGAAATAAGGAAGCAGCGCATAGATGAAGTCCTTTCTATCGTGGACCTGGAAAAGCGCGCCGACGACCTTGTCAATACTTACTCCGGCGGCATGCGCAGGCGGCTTGAACTTGCGCGCGGTATAATGCACCATCCGAAGATACTTTTCCTCGATGAGCCCACGCTCGGGCTTGACCCGCAGACGCGCGAACACATATGGGAGTATATTACCGAACTTGCGGAAAAGGAGTGCATGACGGTCATGCTCACGACGCATTACATGGAAGAGGCTGAGAGTTTGTGCGACAGGGTCGCCATCATAGATTACGGAAAGATAGTTGTGCTTGACTCACCGGCGCAACTTAAGAACCAGATAGTTGGCGACGTGGTCAAACTCAAACCGCATGCATTCGATATAGACAAATTAAGAAAGCTTGAATATGTCAGGAAAATAGAGGAAAAGGACGGACTGCTCTACCTTTCGATAAAAGATGCAAGCAAGCATCTCCAGGACCTCCTGACCCACACCGGCACCATTGATTTTGTGGAAGTAAGGAGCGGGACGCTAAACGACGTGTTCATGCATTATACAGGTCGCGAGATCCGTGAAGCTGAAGGAGAAGGCGGTTTCTGGGAAAGGATGATGAAAAAATGAGCGAGATAGAAGGAATATATGCGATCTGGCTTCGTGAAGCCAAGATATATATGAGGGAGAAGGAACGCGTTATTTCATCCATAGTCTCACCGCTTCTCTGGATATTCGCTTTTGGAGCAGGCGTTGGCTCGAGCATGGATATTATCCAGGGATACAGCTACCAGGTTTTTATCTATCCAGGGATAGTGGTCATGACCGTGCTTTTCGCATCGCTTTTCTACGGGGTTTACATCATCTGGGACAGGAAACTTGACTTTTTGAAAGAAGTGCTCGTTGCGCCGGTATCCAGGGCGAGCGTATTTGCGGGAAAGGTGCTGGGCGGCGCGACGGATACGATGATACAGGTAGTATTTCTCCTGATAATCGGTCTTTTTATCAGCGTTCCGCTTACACCGCTTGTCATCATCAAAGCTTTTCTCATGCTTCTGTTAATATCGATAGCTATGGTCAGCGTCGGGCTTGTGATAGGCGCGAACCTGAAAAGCCCCGAAGGTTTCAGCCTCGTCATTAACTTTGTCATGTGGCCTATGTTCTTTTTTAGCGCGCCGCTGTTCCCTTTGAGCAATCTTTCAGGGTTGCTTGCCGCAATAACTTTCATCAATCCTCTCACATACGGGGTGGACGCGGTTCGGGGTATTATCCTTGGTGTACACCATTTCCCTATCTATCTTGACGTGGCAGTTATGGTTCTTTTCGCTTTAATAGCGATGGTGGCAGGCGTATTGAGCTTCAGGAGGATGTAATGTGCTGAAACTTTTCAACACGATGTCTCGGCAGAAGGAAGAGTTCGAACCCCTTGGCGATGTCGTGGGGATATACACGTGCGGTCCATCGGTTTACCAGTATGCCCACATCGGGAATTTCAGGACTTTCATATTCGAGGATGTGCTTGTTCGGTACCTGAGGCTCAAAGGTTATAAGGTAAAAAGGGTGATGAACCTCACGGATATCGAGGATAAAGCAATAGCGACAGCAAGTAAAGAAGGAAAAACGCTTGCGGAACTGACAGAATATTATTCAAAAATATTCTTTGAGGACATGGTGAAATTGAATTTACTGCCTGCCGATGTGTTTCCAAGAGCCACTGAGCATGTGCCAGAGATAATCGAAATAATAAAAAAAATGATGGCGAACGGTTACACTTACATGGGAAACGATGGTTCGGTATATTACAGGGTCTCAAAATTCAAAGATTGGGGGAAGCTCTCTCATTTGAAGCTCAAACAAGGTAAAAGGAAAATAAAACGAGACGAATGGGGTGAGGATTCTGCAATATTATCGGATTTCGCGCTATGGAAATCGTATGAGAAAGAGGATGGGGATGTTTTCTGGGAGACAGAACTGGGGAAAGGAAGACCGGGCTGGCATATAGAATGCTCTGCTATGTGTACGAAGCACCTGGGAACGCGATTTGATATACATGTTGGAGGCGTGGACAATATATATCCGCACCATGAAACCGTGATAGCGCAGAATTTCGGGGCGTCCGGGGAGAACCCGTCAAAATACTGGCTTCACACAAGGCATCTGATGATAGATGGAAAGAAGATGTCAAAATCCGCAGGCAATTACTACACGCTGCGCGACCTTGAGGGAAAGGGGTATGAGCCGATGGCGATAAAGTACCTTCTGCTCTCAAAAAGCTACCGGAGGAGGTTGAATTTCACCTTTGAGGGGATCGGGGAAGCAGGGGAAAAACTGGAAAAGATACACAGCACCATCAAACGACTGAAAACCGCAAACGGCATTGATAATGGGGAAAAGATCGCCATGAATTCCCTCAAAAGATTCGAAAAGATCATGGATGATAACCTTGATACCGGCAGGGCGTTGAAGGTAATGGAAAAGCTATCTGATGCGGTCAGCGGGATGGAACCTGATAAAAGATCAGGTGAAAAGATAATTGAAACGTTCAGGACTATGGACTCAATATTCGGATTGAACCTGTTCAAACCCTTCTGATCTGCATCTCGCGCTTCTTTGGCTGCAATTGCATAAGCAGCGTCTTGAGCTTTGCATCGTCGATCATGCTGGTCAGCCTTCCGCTCTGCGCCAGGGAGATCAATTGCGCTTCGACACTTGCAACAAGTTCAGGTTTTGTCAGCTTGAGAGTATTCAGGCGCTCACGGGCTTCGGGCGTGAGTATCTGGCGCATGATCGCGGCTTTTTTTGTCTCATATTCTGCGCGCGCCTGCTCCTGCTGGGCAGCCTGAGCCTGACCGCCGTACTGCTGCTGCATCTGCTCAAGTTTGCGCCTTCTTAGCTCTTCGAGATCTTCATCCATCTATACGGCGTCTCCAAAACTAATACTTTGCCATAGCTGGAATAGTTTTTATCAGCTCTGTTTTAACTTCGTTCGCTGCATTATCCAGGAAAGACTGACCCTGGTGCGATACTGACCGTCCCACTTTCTGGGCTTTTATAAACCCTGCTTTCTCAAGCTGCTGGAGCGCTTCCCTTGCCACAGAACCGCTTCCTTTTGAGAAATGTGCAGGTCTTACTCCGTTCCTGTGCTTTCCGCCGTAGAAACTCCGCAACCTCGATATGCCCACAGGCCCGTCGATATACACGCGTCTTAAGATCGATGCGCATCTTACGAACCACCAGTCTGCATTATCTGGCGATAGTTCCTTATGTGCGCCTGTTTTGGCGAAGCGCGCCCATTCCGGGGGGGCGACTTTCTTTTCATTCTTTAATTTCTGTGCCACGTTATTTATGAACATTTCTGCAGGCACGTCATATGCTGTTGTCAATTTTAATCCTCCGTAAAATCATCTTTATATGTAAGTAATGCCCTGAATTAATTCAGGGGACTTATTTAGTTATCGGATAGTATTTACCCTTTTCGGCGAAATACCGCGGTATTACCCCTGACCTCGATAAGTTCTGAACCTGTCATGCCAGCCAGTTTTTCTGCCATTTCATGCTTATCCCCTTCGTGAATGGCGGTTTTCAGGAACTTCACTTTGATGAGTTTCTTAGTCTTCAACTGCGTTCTCAGTTCATCAACGACCGTTTCTATGCCGGATTTGCCTATCTGTATGGCGGGTTCAAGCGCCGTGGCGCTTTTTCTGTGTTCCTGTCTGTTCATTCCAACAACTCTTTAAGTTTTTTTGCAGCCTTATCCAGTTCCAGAAGAATCAATCCCAGACCAGTTTCCGGACTCACGATAACCACCAGGAGCGCCTTGGGTCCCGCTCCAACAGCTATCAATCTCCCCAATGTTGATTCCACAATGACCCTGTTAGGCACGCCTTTTCCGAGTTCAGTCGAGGCAGTCTCTGCTGCGCCGAGCATGGTCGCTGACATTGCAGCGAATGATTCCGCAAATTGTTCCTTCTGCATGCTGGATCTGATGAGAAGCCCATCCCGGCTTACCGCAGCGCATGATTCCACGCCTCCGGATTTCTTCAGGTCAGTGATCAATTTATCCATCAGTTCAATAGTATCAGTCATCAGAGCCCTCCAGTGATCTTGTCAATCAATACTTCGAATGCTTCATAAACACCTTTTTTATCTTTTGCCACTACAGGAACTATAGGAACGTCCAGGGGAAGGTTGAACTGCTTTCTTATCTCTTCCGGGGTCAGAGCGCCAGCTAAATCCTGTTTATTGGCTATTATAACATACGGCAGCCCATATGATTTGGTGATCTCAAGCATCTGCTTTGCGCGGATAAAATCAGTCGGGTTCGTGGAATCTACGATAAGAAAGACGCCCATAGACTCACCGCTTAGCAGTTTTATGATAGGGTCGAACCGTTCCTGACCGGGTGTGCCGAAGATGTCAGCGCTGAAACCTTTATAATCAATATGCCCGTGGTCAAGAGCTATGGTCGTGCCCAGCCTGTCAACTGATATCGCTCTTGTGGAGAGCGCATGCACAAATGTGGATTTTCCGGAGTCGAATGGACCTGTGACAAGTATCTTTGGTATATACAGTTTTATTCCGCCAGGGCGCAGTATCCTGAACAGCATGGATTTTTTAATTTCTTTTGTCCAGTCAGACTTGAATATCCCGAAATACTGCCCGAATATAACCCGTTCAGCTATCCCGCCTACAGAAATGACGGCATTGAAGATGTCCTCTTTGATGGCTTTCAATGTTTCCTCTGAATACGGCCATGCTGTGAAATTGTAGACCATGACATGGTCATAGATCTTTGCCATTTTATTCCATTCCCTGACCGCCTCGATAGTTTCTTTTTCACCGCACAGGTCTATGATAGTTGACAGGGAACCGAAAACTATAGTGCTGGAAGGCAATTCTTTCATTGCGCTAATTATCGTTTTACTGAACGCTTCGATATTGTCGGGGTTTGAGACCACGAATCTTTCATTTGAAGGAGCGCCTATCAATGTATCATAAGCATCAACAAAAAAGAACTTATCCTTGAACTGGTGGATATCCCAGCCAAACTCCTTGAACTGACCCTTTATGATATCAGGGATGGTGCTTGAAACCACGAAGACGCCTGTCTTTCCCTTTTTGAGAGAACTGTAAATTGTCTGCAATCCGAATATCTCACCCTCTACACCGGGCTGGATATAATAGGCGATGCTCTTACCCTTGGGTATGCCCCCGCCAAGGAATTCATCCAGTTTGGGGATACCGGTTTCGATCATACTATTTTCTCCCGACTATCTTTACGTTAGCTCCTTCAATTTCATATTCGAACCATGCAGAGGGTTTCGGGGAAAGCCCGACCACTCTAATAAAGTTCTTATCATTTTCAGTTTTGATCTCTATCATGCCGTCGAAAAGTTGTTTTAATATCGAAATAGCCTGCTCATCGTGCATACCGCTCTCGATCATATATATGCCCAGGGAACCGGCAGCTTTGATGCGTCCGGTAAAAACATGCAGGAACCTGAAAACCGTCTGGATATTCGAATACATCAGGATCGTAGATAATGAATTGATATGAAGCTGGGTTTTCCTGATATTCTTCTTCATGAAATATTCTTCAAAGAACTGGCTGATCTTCACGCCAATTCCAGTAAGATCGACCGGGCTGCTTGCTATTTTAATATTTTCATTCTCGACTGATGCGCCGCCAAGTGTTTTTGTGACACAATCAATTATACCGATCCTGGATAGGGGAAGGGTTAATTTTTGTTCCTTGAACCATTCAAGGATATGGGTCGCAGATTCGCGGGTTGTCACCGTTATTACTGCATTTTCATTTTTTGCAGCGCCGTAGTACATTATAGAATTAAGGACAATTTCTTTTCCACACATTGGCGGACCGATAAGCATAATATTCGAGCCCTTTTTTATGCCCCCCCCGATAGCAGTATCCAGTTCCTTTATTCCAAGTGTATAATCACTCATAATATTTCCTTAGTGTACTGATAATACTATTTAAATTTTAGTATATATAAATAACCAGTGCAACATATAATAAGTTGAGATAAAACAACTTTTTGACTTAAACGACTATCATTAAAACCTGTATATATAAAACCTTGCTTTCCTGTAGTTCACAAGGCTGCATGATCTGCATATCCTGTCAAGATCGGCTTTTTCATTACCAAAAGGACGGATCAGCATGTCAGCGCCCACGTTTTTTGCGATCTTTGCTATTGCTTCCTGCAGATCTATCGGGGGTCTTATTGAATATATGAGTGTGGCGTTCCTGTAAATTCCGATGTCTGGAGCGAATATGTCATCCCTGCAAAACCTGACGCCTGCATATTCCTGCTCGTTTATGTCAGTAACGACCACATCCAACCCGTCCTTTAATGCAAGCGCAACCTGCGGCAGGCTTCCAACCCCTACTTCAACAACTTTATTCCTGTAGTTTTTTAAAATATAGTCAGCAATATCTTCATGATCTGAGATCATTGTGGATAACATAACGTCTGTCTTTAAGAATATATCGAAAAATTTAATATTGATAACATCAGGCATACTGCCGGCAAAACATGGAACTCATATCATGGATAAAAATGAAGCACCAAAACTGAATACACTGTTGGCAATTGCTTCGATAGATATCACTCTTGAGTTTGACAGGATACTGCACAGTATCATGGAGATCACATGTGCTGCCATGAATGCGCATTCAGGGACGATGATGCTGGTGGATGAATCAAACAGTGAACTTAATATCGCAGTATCGCACGGATTGGGACACGATCATATTGAAAGGGTTTATGAAGCTGCCAGGAAAGCCGGGGTGAAACTGGCGTCGGGTCCACAGGGAACGGCATTCAAGACGGGGACGTGCTGTCCCGTACCCAACATCTTCAAAGAACCCGGATCAAGACCGTGGTATGACCTTTCAAGAGAACTGGGTTTTTCATCGCAGATCTTCGCGCCAATGAAAAAAGGCACTGTCACAACAGGTCTGATGAGCGTTCACTGGGCAAAACCGCGCCAGTTCACAGATGATGAGATCAATTTCGTGAAAGACGCTGCGTCACATGCTGCGATAGTGATACAGAACGCACAAATGAGCGCCGGATTGAAGAACAATATCCAGGAACTCAGGGGATCAGAGGCAAAATACAGGAACTTCTTTGAAGACGCGAACGACTGCCTCTATATCCACGACGCAGAGGGCTATTTTATAGAACTGAACGATGCTGCGCTCAAGCTTGTCGGTTGTACAAGGGAAGAAATAATCGGCGCCAATGTATCAAACTGGATCACACCTGAAAGCCTGAGAACAGTAGAGAGATGTCTGCAAAAAGGACTTTCCGGTGGGCACGATGCGCAGCAGATGGTGCTTGAAGTGAAATGCAAGAATGGAGAGACAAAGTGGGTGGAGATAAAGAGGCGGCTTGTCAAAGACGGGGACAGGATAACCGCGATACATGGCATAGGCAGGGACATAACAGAGAAAAAGCGGCTGGAGATGCAGCTTCAGGATTACAATGAAAAATTAGCAAGATCCTGCGAAGAACTCATCGAAGCCGACAGGATAAAAACAGAATTTATCTCAAATATATCCCATGAACTGTTAACGCCCCTCACCTCAATCAAGGGATTCACTGAATTGCTCAGGGAGGAAATGTCCAGAGATATGAATGAAGGGCAAAAGAGGAAAATGGACATCATTTACAGGAATACCGAGAAGTTGATAGGGCTCATAAAAGAATTACTGGACCTTGCTCACCTTGAAAAGAATGAGTTTGGACTGCACTTCGGACTTGTTTCATTGAACGATATTATTACAAGATCAATAAAGGATATCGATCAGCAGGCAAAAGAAAAGGACATCTCCATCATCCGTGATATAAAAAAGCTTTCCGGTATATGGGGAGATGAGGAACGCCTCACACATGTCCTGGCCAACCTTCTCACCAATGCCATAAAATTCACACCTTCAAAAGGAACCGTGACCATAAAAGCAGGCGAGGATGCAAAGGATATTAAGATCAGCGTAACAGATACGGGAATCGGCATCCCGGAGGATAAACTTACGCGCATATTTGAGAAATTCTACCAGATAGATGGTTCATCGAACAGGAGATACGGCGGCGTGGGTCTTGGACTTTCGATATGCAAGAGCATAATAGATAACCATTATGGTTCAATATGGGCAGAGAGCACTGGCTGCGGCAGTACATTTAACATTGTCCTGCCCAAACTGTCTCACCATAAAAATAAAGGGATGTGATGTCGATTGTTCGACATGTATGCAGCATCATTTTACAAAAACTGGATAATAGCTAAAAGAAATTTTTTTACGGTTTTTGAGGTGATATTCTGGCCTTTTATCAGTCTTATGTCGATAGGACTGATGACGGGTTTCCTATCAATGGAACAGGATAAGGTATCGTTCATACTTATAGGAGCGGTCGCATTCAGCATAGTCCAGGTATGCCAGATAGATATAGCCTACGTAATGCTGTTCGATATGTGGAGCAAGAGTGTCAAACATACGTTCATAGCGCCGGTCAGGGGCAGACATCTGGTGGTTGGGTCACTGCTCTTCGGTATGCTGCGTTCAAGTCTGGTTTTTGGTATCCTTGTGGTGATAAGTTTCTATGCTTTCGGTTTTAATTTTCTTGCTGCGGGTATTATACCTGTTATCATCTTTCTGGGAGGGCTTTTCCTGACTTCAGCGTCTATCGGGATCCTTGTTTGTATATCCATCCTGACGTTCGGGCAGCGCGCAGAGGTTGCAGCATGGACGATCACGGGAATTATGATGTTCGTGTGCGGTATTTACTATCCAGTATCGGTGCTGCCGGAAGCCTTGCAGATGGTCGCGCGTGCCATACCGCTAACGTATTTCCTTGAATACATGCGTTCTTTCTACGGCTCCGGGGAAGCGAACCTGGTTCTCGGTTTCGGACTTGCGGTATTTTATTTTGTCGCAGGGATATTTGCTCTTGACCGGGCGATAATTGGCGCGAGGCGGTCGGGCATTCTGCTGCGGCTTTCTGAATAATTCACGCCATTCATGTATTTTCCATATTCATTACCCATTCTTTCAAAAAGTTATATTACCAACAAAGGAGAGAAATTTAAAGTTCCTTTTGACTCACTCATAATCGCCCCATTGAACATGCAGGAAAAGTACAATAAAGTTACCTGACGCCCCTGAGCTTACGGGATACCTGCTTCCCCAGGTCTGTGAGCGCGTATTTATTACCGGAGCGCTCTATAAGCTTCTTACTGACCAGTTCTTCTGTGCTCTTATCCACACCGACTATGCGTGTTGTTTTCGCTATTGTGGCGCTGTCCATTGCTCCCTTTGAATCCAGCACTGCAAGGATCTTGCTTGATTTTTCATTGCTTGCTACAAAACCTATCAGTTCTTCCATGGTATTATATTGGCTCACGTTGAGATAACTTTATTGCATGCAAGGACAAATTTAGCGCTGGCGGGCTAGCCCGGGTAACTCGGCGTCACCTGTAACCTGAAACCGTCGACAGCGGGGGGCGAAGCCTGAAGAAGAAGTTTTAACTGTTGCCCAACACGAAGGTTCTACTGTGAAACCCCGTCCTATGGGGCTGGCGCTGGTACACCGGTTTTCCTGAAGGAAGGTTGATGTATCTTAATCGCGGACAAAGGTCCAGGCCCGGAAGGGAGCAAACCAGCCGTGAACAACTATCGCTCATGGGGTTGCGGGGCGGAGGCGAATCCGCGGACCACTGGACAGCGGAAGGAACTACGACCGAAGGCGTGCTCGCTACTTATTCAACATATAAGTAAAAAGTGTTATATAGCAAACAGGAAATAAGAAAGCGTCCCAAAAGCTATTTTTGGATATATCTTCCTGACGAGATAGCCAAGCCCGGTATGGCGCAGGGTTGCTAACCCTGTGTTCCGCAAGGAGCTCGGGGGTTCAAGTCCCCCTCTCGTCGTCTTTTACTAATGATTTGATAAAAGAATTTGACAAAGATGGTATCGATACCAAAGGGTTTGAAAGATTCCTGAGAATCCAGAAGAATTTAGCGGATCAAACAGTAAAGTCTCATATTTGCGTCACCAACATATTTCTTAAGCAGGATTCCAATATTTCTGAATTTGCTTAAGAATCTAGACATCCCTGAAGAGATAAAGCAGATAAGTAAAAATATAAAAATAGTTTATCTTGGTGTAGCGATACAAAAAAAGAAAGACCCATGGGAGCAGCTCACCGGTAAAATCGCAATTAAGCACAAAATAGTTGTTGAAGATCTGCTACACCTTAAAGGTTTTGAGGATGAGTCATAAAATCCATGGCTTTGAAGAAGAGCCACCTAAGATAGCCTATATCGATCCGAGCTTTTTTATAAATCTGATGGTAAAGGATTCCCGGTTTTTCGAAGAGATTTCAGTCGATCAGACAATGCTATCTTTAAACCTCATGAAAAAATACGGCTTATTCCCGGTTTATACCTGCAATAAATAGAGAATTATTGACTATTTTGTGGAATTTATGCAGTCTTATCCCCTGAAATATTTTCTTCCACTATCCTTATTTCTTCATCTGTCAGCCCATAGAGCTTATAAACAATCTGGTCAATCAGCCCATCCGTCACCTCGATCCTCTTCAGAAGCGGTGTCAGCTTATTCAGGGAGGCGTTATACTCCTTCTCAAGTTTATCCTTCGGCTCTCGCCTCGTAGGGTCGTAACCCTCTTTTATAGCACGATTCTTAAATTTCCGTAATATTTTAACCGCAGATGAACGCAGATAAACGCGGATACGTTGCTATTAATCTGCGTTCATCTGCGTTTATCT
>JAYTKX010000017.1:0-13834 GCA_043729865.1 Methanobacteriota archaeon | reverse complement strand
GCGAGGATGTACCAGCAGCTCCAGTTCTTCTATATTCTATCGCTGTATCTTTTTTACGAGTTCATAAGGGATAAGAGCCTGAAAAACCTGGCATTGCTTGCTCTTTCTTTCCTCGGCGCTGTGATCAGCCATGTATTCGGTTATGCGCTGATACTTGTGTTCCTGGCGTATCTCGTGGTGTCTGCTCTTAAGGAACGAAGCAGCTTGAGGACAATTAACCGGAAAGTTATTGCCCTGGCTGCGCTCGTGTTCGGGGTTTTGCTGGGTCTGGTTTATTATATGGGCGTTATCCAGTCTGTCCTGGGAACTGAGATGAACTACTACAATATTTACATTGGTTTATTGAAGAAAGACCTCGGGATATTTCTATTTCTCGCAGTCCCAGGCGGGACTGTGCTGGTAAACAGGGACTGGAGAAAAGGAACGCTGCTTGTAGCCGGGCTTCTCATTCCCTTGTATTTCATTTTCTTCCATGTGCTTATGCTTGGGACGCGATACCTTTACTTTGTGATACCCATACTCTTTATTCTGATGGCTTATTTCCTTGACTTTGTTATTGACAGCCTCAGCACCTGTTTCTCCTGTGTGAGCAAATCCAAAAGATTTTTTGAGTTTAAAAGCCAGCACAAAATTTCTGGAGAGATTGCGGCAAATATTATTGTAGCTCTCCTGCTGGTCTCTACAATGTACTTTTCGACAGCTTTTTCCTTCACTCCGAAGGAGAGATACGACCTTGGCGTTAACGCACCACAGTCCAACTTCAGGGAAGCATATCTGTATGTGAAGGATAACATGCGGCATGATGATGTGATCGTCTCGGCATGGACGCCCCCTGCCTGGTTCTATGTCGGAAAGAGCGATTACTGGCTGGCGTTCAACGTTGTGGGAACAGGCGAGGAGAGCTTTTTAATGGAGAATTCCAGCAGTGAGGTATATACGAACGCTACTGCCATATCCAATGTTGGGGAATTAAAGAAAGTGGTTGATGAACATTCCGCCGGCTGGGTCATCGTGGACGGGGTCGCATGGTACAAGTTGAGACCCGGAATGAGGGATTTTATTAAAAATAACCTGACTATTTATAAAAAGTCGGATAGAATAGATGCCGTTGAAGTGTATGGCTGGAATCATGATGAAAATTAGTCGTTCTAAAGTAATGGCGATCGACGTCCCTCTCCTCATACTTGTATATCTTTTGTGTATTTCCACTCCATCATCTCGCCCACACTAGTGTCTCGTCAAGTGTCAATTAGCAACAAATAACCGCCTGATTCTTTCCTCGGTATTGACCCGATAATCTACTGATGTTTTAAATACTATTGATTCCATATACTTTTATGTGATCAATATGGGAATTCGTGGACCGAAATCAAAATTCAGTGATATTGCCTGTCCAAATACTTCATGTCGAGACTTTGGAATTGTGGATATGGAAAATATTGTTGGAAATGGAACATATGAAACACAGAATGAAAGAGTCAGGAAATTTGTTTGCAGAACATGTGGAAAATCGTTCAACAGCAGGAGTGGGACAGTTTTTCATGATATCAGGACAAAAAAAGACACCTTTATCCTTGGACTAAAGATGGTTCTAAACGACATCCCACTTAGAAAAATATCTTATGTATTAGATATAAAGTTGGATACCATAAGAGAGTGGCTTCTTCGTGCTGCTAATCATAGCGAAAAAGTTAACGAAATATTCTTGAAAGATTTGAAGATATCAAAGGTTGAATTGGACGAACTCTGGACTTTTGTAAAAAAAAACCAATTCCAGGAGTGGCAAGTCCGGAGGAAGAGCGGTGGATTTGGGTAGGTTTTGCAAAAGAATCACGATTGCTTCTCTGTATAGTAGTTGGCCCCAGGATTCAAGAGTCAGCAGACAAATTGATCGAAGGAATTGATTCGTGCCTTGATAAAAAGAAGGGTTACCTTTGTTTGTAAGTGATGGGAACAATCAATATACAGTGGCTCTTTTTAATCTATATAATGAAACGATTACACCCGATAGAACTGGAAAGAAGGGAAGACCTGCAGGACCCTATAAGATACCGAGAATGGATCTGAGATATGCTCAGGTCATTAAAGAACGTGAAGGTGGGAAACTTGTTAAGGTTCATAAGAAGATCATATTTGGTGACAAAGAGGATATTTCTCAGTCTGATATCTCAACATCCCATATTGAACACTGAGGAACTACTACCTATAAACGTCATTTTCTTGTAGATGTAAGGATTCTCAGTCGGAGGCTCTGTCGAAACCCTTTTACATATTGGATGATATGAAATAATAAGAAGATGCCGGACAACAACAGACCACTAAAATATATCATCCTGTTCCTTTCAGTATTACTTGTCGCCTCATCTCTATATTTTTACGGGCAGATCAAACTCCAGGATGAAACGATCAGTACGCTCTCAGCCATTTCAGAGAGCCAAAAACAGACCATAGCCCTGCGTGAACAAAATATCTCCCGGCTTGAACAGAACCTGTCCGCAAATGAAATATCATTGAAAAACGAAACACAGACAAGGCTGAGCCTTGAAAAGGAAATCATTAATCTCACCACGGTTGCAAAGAGCGATTACGCAGTCATGGCTGTGGATGAGAACGATAAAGGACATCTGATCCCTCTTGAGATGATAATAAAGAGCGGCAAAGGCAACCTCTTCCTTAACGTTGCAAATGTTCTTGTCGATGAAACTCTCCAGTCCTCTGCGCAGACAGCCATACTTGTTGCCCGTGAAGTCTCAAGGAAAAGCCTGTCAGATAAAGATGTCCTTATCAATATCGAAGCGCCTGTGCAGGAACAGAAGGTCTCGATTTCCGGAGGGAGCGCAGGAGCTGCCATGACACTTGCTGCGATGGCAGCGATGCAGAACAAGACCATAAGAAATAATGTGCTGATAACAGGAACCATCCGGGAAGACCATACTATCGGCAGGATCGGCGCGCCAAGGGCAAAAGCGCTTGCAGCAAAAGAGAGCGGAGCAGTGTTGTTCCTTGTGCCTGCCGGACAGAAGAGCGAGGTAGGAGATGCGGGGATCGAGGTGAGGGAAGTGGCGACCATTGAGGATGCGGCAGGTTATGCGCTGGAGTAAATGTTATATATTATCACATATAATATATGTTGCAGGTATAATTTAATAGAACCATGTCATTCGAATACATCCCCGCTATAAAATTCAACTGGCTCATACCATTTTACGACCCTTTAATACAGTTATTCATGCCAGAGAAAGCCATAAAGCGCAGCCTTATGGAACAGATGAGGATAGAGAAAGGGCACAGGATACTTGACGTTGGCTGCGGCACTGCAACTCTTGACATACTCATCAAGAAGGATTACCCTGATGCAGCAGTCATCGGGCTTGACGGCGACCCGAAGATACTTGAGATCGCAAGATCGAAAATCAGCAGGGAAGGACTCGATATTACCCTTGATGAAGGGATGTCTTTTAAACTTCCGTATCCGGACGGATCGTTCGACCGCGTTGTTTCAAGCCTCGTATTTCATCATCTCAGCAGAGAAAACAAGGTCAGAACGTTCAATGAGATATTCCGGGTACTCAAACCGGGAGGAGAACTGCACGCAGCAGACTTCGGGAAGCCCCAGAACACCATAATGTATCTGCTATCAATGATCCTGAGATTCCTTGAAGAAACGTCAGAAAATATCAAAGGTCTCCTGCCTGAAATGTTCCGCAGCGCGGGATTTACGCAGGTTGAAGAGACCGCAAGGTTCATGACCATATTCGGAACGCTTTCGCTGTTCAGAGCGAGAAAAGCTGAATGAAAAACTTAAGTATGCCACTGGAAGACCTTTAGTTCACTCATTGCCCTGCCTGCCGGTCTTTTTGAATTATGCTCCTGTCCCCCACCTCTATTATCTTCCCCACCTGTCCGGTCACATAGTGCCCTGCGATGTTGAAATGCTGCACTATTGGCTCATCGATGTAACCCTTGACGTTTATCCTCTTTTCTATCTCATCAAGTATGCCGCGATAAAACCCCGTAAGCGCATCTTCCTTCTCTGCCCATGCTCTATGTCTATTTCTTTTGTCCTGTTGTTCGCTGTATCGTAATAGTTGACCTTGCCGGAAACCTCGCAGTCCCCGCACTCACCTGTGGGACGTATCTCAAATGTGACGGTCTTGCTTTCTTTCGCCTTCAGGAGCGCAATGGACTTTTCTTTTTCCATAAGAAGGAACACGTTCGGGACAAAGAGGGATACCTTGATATCCGCAACCGGCGCGGAAGAAATATTTTCGATCTTTAATTTATGCAATATCGTTGCACCCTTATATCCAAAAGCCGAACTGATCTTTATTTCATGCCGGGCAGGTTTATCAGGTTGCTGCGGCGCAATTACCTCAGGCATAACCATCTTCGGAATTCGGATCGATGGAATACCGATCTTTGGAATAGAGATATTTTTAAGCGGATGAAACCTGTTTTGCCGTAGCTGGCTGCGGTTCGGGCTTCTGCCCGCTTATAGCAAAATGTGAGTTCTCCACCCTGAAGCTAATCGAAGCTTCCTTAAAATTTTTTGTATCAGCTATTATGTTAAGGTTCCTGTACACTTTCCCTGGCGCAGGTTTTGGCAAGCTCTCAGGGCTCCATTTAAGCGCTTCCACTTTGATAGGGACATCGTACTGGTTTTCTTTGCCAGTGACAACTATCTGATATATTGCAAGTTCAGGTGATGTGAAACTGTATTCTACAGGTTTGTACGCTACAATATCATTGACCTTTGTTTCAGACTTGAGTATATTGTCATTCTCAAGAACCGGGACTTCTTTCTGCCCCGGAGTAGAAGATGACAGGGTCTTAAAATATGCCAGTATTTCATCACCCGAAAGCGCCCGGTTGTATATCTTTACTTCATCGATGATCCCATGGAAATACATGTGGAAAAACTCATTCCCGTTCCTGCCGTCATAGGAAAGAGCCACAAGAGTCCATTTTCCGCTTATCATGGGCTGACCGGTTGTGTGCCCCACTTGGGCATCATCGATCCTCCATTCTGACTGCAGCCTGCCAGAACAATCTATGCCTGCCTGGGATTTTGCAGCGTATGTCCCGAATCTCCAGAGCGTGAGCGAACGCGAACCAGGGGAGCAGGAGGTTCCGCTTTCTTTTATAAGATAAGTATCACTGAAATTGATCCATGCAAGGATGGTTCCCTGCGCTTTTACAGAATTGAGCGCATCAGATACAGGAGCAGAGAAATAATTGTCCATCCCGTCAAATGCCAGCGCCTGCCCTTTAATACCATCCACATACTTTGCGCCGTACACAGTACCGTGATTACCATTACCGCTTGAATCCTGGGTGGTGCCGTCAAAATGCCACTCAGCGACTAGACCTGATGTAATCTCATAACTACCGGGGGCTGACGCGGTACCCGCTATCATAAGAATAGCAAGTATCACTTTTGCAGCAGCCATCCCCCACCTGCATGATCCATGTAAGATAGCCATATCATTCCTTGCCTTTTTCATTCATCCCGAGCGCTTTTGCAAGGTCAGCAGGCGTAACGCATTCATGCTCGCTGATGTACCTCAAGGCAAGTTCATTCAGCGTCTCCTTCTTTAGTTCCGTGCTGAACCAGAATTCGTAATGCATTGCCGCTTCATTCATTTTATTATAATAAAGCCCGCCTTTCAATTCCCTTAAGAACAGCGCAAGCTTGGGGTAGGAAAACCTCTGTGCGAAATTTATGCTCTCCCTGTCCCATGATGTATTAACAAGGCAGAGACACTTGTAATGGTTCTTTTTCACTGAGGCGGCTTCTTTCTGGATAAGCTCAGCCAGGTCATCGCTTTCCTGCCATCGTGTCTCGAATACAAGCGAGATCCCGCGGCTGTTGGAGAGTATTGCCGTAATGCTCTTATTACCCGGAGCGTACTCCCACTTTACTTCAGGAGGATAGTCACCCGTATGGAGCACTTCGGGACTGAAATTTGCATACTTTGTCAATAAAGCATTGAGGTAAAGATTCAACTCTGAAGAAACCGCATCTGGTATTTTTACGTCTGGTTTTTCTTTTTTGGATATTTTTCTATAGAGCGCATTAAGCTCAGGAGTCACGGGCACCCTGTTCATGACTGCATTACTGACCGCATCTACAGATCTTTCAATGGTATCGATGTCAAAGACAGCGATTGACTGCCGCTCAAGTTCCATTGCCAGCTTTTCTGAGATGTCAAGAAGGGCTTTCTCGCCCGCATTCCATTCCTCCAGGCCTGTCGCTTTCTTGTTGAACTTTGCAGGGTCAATGTTGATCACTTCAGAGTTAATGGTGGTGAGCCGGTTCCTGAGTTCCCGCAGTTTGGCGGGGTCTCCTGATTTCTGGACAAACCTGTCAAGGTAAGTCCTTGCACTGCTCAAATTGATCAATATTTTACTGGTATTTGCAGCCGCTGCGCCCTCAAGTCCGGTTTTACCTTTTCGAAGCCTGATTATTAATTTTGACAGGGAAAGAAGAATTACCAGCGCTATGAAGAATATGACAAGCAAAAGCAATATTCCATCGGAAGAGCCTTCTTTTATTGTTGATATTATTTTCGAAAAGATGCTGCTTAAAAATGTATATTCATTTGCCATATTCATTACCTTATATTATAACTATTATGATAATAAGTATGATGTAAAGGTAATCCCTATTTATATATATATGTTGTTCTATTGTGCATGATGATCCATTAAAATAAGCTCAAGCTGCTGTGCAAAGAAATAATGGCAAAGATGAAGCAATAGAGAAACTTCATCTTCTGCCCGTCAGTTCATTTTACGATAATTTTCCCGCGCATGACAGCATGTAATTTGCAGCGGTATTCATATACTCCCGGTTCACTAAAATTATGGCTGAATGTCTGCCCCTGACTTAGCTCACCTGAGTCGAAGCCGGCGCCAGTCACTGTATGCCTGTCGGAATCCTTCTGTCTCCATGTCACGATGCCGCCTCTGGCGATAACCACTTCCGCAGGACGAAATGAAAATTCGATATTTTCAACGATCGCTGTCATTGGCAATGAGACCGTTGTTTCTTCCGGCGGTGGAGCGGTTATTACCGGCAGTCCTGCCGTGTCACCCGGGGCAGTCGCTTTTGGCGGCGCAGTGCATCCGCTGAGAGCCAAAAGGACCAGCAATCCTATGATCAATGTTATTTTCAATTTAAAACCTCCTTAAATGGGATATAGCTTAAGCAATATTTATCCTTTCCTAACTCATAATTCACAATTAATAAGGCGAATATTCTTTTCCAGCGCTCGCTTTGCCGCTATCTCAGCCATTCTGCCGGATGCAAAGATCGCCACGTTAAAACCCCTGAGAGCAGCAAGCATTCCTGACTGAACCACATCGAACTCAAAATCGCATCTGGTTCCGATCTTTCTCATCAAAACCTTGGCTGATGTCCCCATGGCGCCGATCTTATCCGGTCTGTTCTTTTCAAGGATCTCACAAGCTCTTCTTATATCCACAGCCCTTGAGCCGCCTTCGATGATACCAGGTACCCTTATTACAACTATGGAGCCGGAAAACCTGTTCAGATCGCCCACAACGTCCTTTACTGCGATATCATCCCCTTTCCTGGCGTTCGATACAACCCTCCCACTCACCCCTTTTCCGGTTTTATTCGCGACCAGCATACCATCTTTCATACCTAGGAAGACTTCCTCGCCTGCAAGCAGGTCGCAGCCCGCTATTGCGCACCTGATGGTCATCACATTTATATCGACCGAATCCATCAGTTCAAGGACAGAGAGAGGGGTTTCCCCTCTTGAAATCCCTCTTGCACGGAATTCCCTGAAGGTCTGAACTATCACCGGATGCTTCAAGCCGGCTTCCGCAATGGTTTTTTCATCAGCCAGAATGCTGCATGGGGCGCCGGACGCGAATACTTTTCCTTTATTTAACACATACAGCCGGTCTGCCCAGGATGCTGCAAGGTCTGTATCATGTGTGGATATGATGACCGTTTTTCCTTCATCGTTCAATTCGTCCAGGAGTTCCATTGTTCCTGTGACGCCTGATGAATCAAGACCGCCTGTGGGCTCATCGACCACCAGTATATCGGGCTCCATAGCAGCCACACCCGCGATGGCGACTCTTTTTTTCTGCCCCCCGCTCAGGTTGGAGGGGTTTTTATGCGCCAGGTCTTCGATATCGAACCTGTGCAGCATTTCATTGACCCTGTCTTTTATCTCGGATGGACGCAGACGAAGATTCCTGGGACCGAAGGCAATATCGTCATACACGGTAGGAGCAAAAAGCTGGCTTTCAGGGTCCTGGAATACAAGACCTACGCGCTTCCTGATATCTTCCACGTTCTCGTTACTTATCTTTTCTCCGAAAATCAGGACTTCTCCGCCCGTGGGCTTAATAAGACCATTAAAATGAAAAAAAAGTGTGCTCTTCCCGCTTCCGTTAGGACCAAGAACAGCGATCTTTTCACCGATACGGGCTTCGAAATCCACGCCCTGAAGTGCGAATGTCCCGTCATCATAGATGTGTTCAAGCCCGATGGTTCTGATCGCGTTCATTGATGCCTCATATAAACCTGTCTATAACCACGAGTCCGGCTATTATCGATGTTAGCAGTATTCCAATAACGACATCCCATCTGCCTGGCGGCAGATAGTCTGGTTTCAAATCAGGTTTCCATGCGCGCGAGAGCATGGCTTTGTATATCACGTCGCTTTTTGCAGATGCTCGCACGATGAGCAGTCCGAATACCGAGGCGACGTTACGGATCCGCTCCTGAAAGCCATTCCTGGAAAAACCGCATCGAGCCTGCTGCGCCAGTGTGAGCTTTTTACCTTCATTCATAAAGGTGGTTATGTAACGCGACATGAACGATGCTATCTCGATCATGGTTCCAGGTACCCTCAGCCATCGAATGCTTTCAAGAAGGTCGATGCGTGAGGTGGTCAGGACAAGGAGGATAAGGACAGATGCTGATGCTATGACCCTTGAAAAGATCAGGAGCCCGTAATCTATGCCATCTGAATATACGGGTACGATCCAGTCTATCCTGTCCCCTCCCGGGGTCAGGCTCTGGAAGAACAGGATAAATAATGCAAGGAGCAGCGGAAAAATAAGTTTTCCAGTGAAATCTCTGATGATCCTGCGGTATAATGCGGTAATGATACACAGGGCTGAAATTATGACCGGGATGTACCAGTGCTTCATAAGGGTTATCCCTATGATAAGAAGGAATGATCTGATGATCCTGACCCTCGGTTCGATATTTATTTTTCCGTTCGCAGCTTTATATTCTCTTAAGTATCTTCCGATGATCAATGAAATAAAAAAAAAGAGCGTTATTACAAGCCCGTTAAGGGGGTCTCCTGTGAGCCATTCAAACATCAGGTTTTCCTCCCTGTCTTCCAGAAATATCCCGTGACAAGACCACCCGTTATACCCACGAGAGCAAAACCCACAGGCTCGCCAAAGCGTTCCATCAACCTGACGCCTATGCCCTCAGAAACGACATCAGGCGCGGCATTAGCCTCAACAGTCCCATCAACGCCTGCCATGTCCCCTCCTCCCATATAACCGATATATGCGCCTGCTGCTATCAACGAAGCAATAACGATCATCATCGCAATAGCGGTCTTTGCGAACCTGTCAGGGCTGCGCGCTGTATCAATGACCTGCGCCCCTGTCTGGTTTATGTATTTTATCGCGTATCCGGTGAGCGCGAATTCACCGATCGCAAGAGGGAGCTGCGTGGGGATAAAACCCAGTGAATATAGTTTCCAGTAGTACATCACATTGTCGGGATTAAGGGACAGAGCCAGTTGAAGCGCGGTTGCAAGGTAGGTCAGTATGCTTCCGCAAAGCCCTGCCATCCCGGCTGAGAACCAGAGAGGTGAGACGTTCTTCAGAAGCCTGTAAACAAGATAACCTCCGAAAGCTCCCACGATGCCCATAGAAAACATGTTCGCGCCTATGGTCGTTAACCCTCCATGTGCCACGAACGCCTGTAAAAAGAGGGCGATAGCGCTTATCACGACTGTTGCAAATGGTCCGATGACTATCGCTGCAAGAGGCGTTCCGACAGGGTGGGATGAGGAGCCTGTCACGGGAACGGGGATGTGCCATACAGAGATGACGAACACCACAGCGCCAATGAGGGAGATCCGGGGAAGGTATGAAGGGTCTTCTCTTATGCGCTTATTGATGATGCGAAGCCCCAGCGCGATAAATAATGCGGATATGGCGAACCAGAATAATACCCACTGCGGTTCCAGTATACCGTCCGAGATGTGCAATGTGCGTCCTCCAAATCAAGTAAAATTGATTTAACTAAAGTTTACTTGATATATAAAAGTGGCGGTTTGGAGAATTGCAGATTTTTTCAATAAGAAATAGGGGACTTTTTAATTTATTCTGGAAAAAGGAATCGCTGTATCAACCACAGAGTCAGCCATGAACCTGTAGTTCATAAATGAAACAAGAAAAAAATATAGACGTAACAACGAACTATACGAACTGAAACGAACTCCGGCAGCGTGAGTTCGTATGGAGTTCGTACGAGTTCGTTGTTTGGTCCTTCCTTTTTCATACCAGTACACACAGAGCACAGAGCTGCGCCGCTTTTCTCTGTGTACTCTGTGCTCTCTGTGGTTTTTCAAACCAAAAGATAATAAATAGTTCCAGAAATAAAGGCCCACAGTATATTTAAGTATCAAAAAGGTATCTTTGAATTATGAAAATGAACGCCATGATAAAGGCAGAGCTTATCTCTATCGGAGCAGTGGATATCGACCCGTCACTGCTGGGCAGGCTCACAATACCGACAGCGGGACCGGGTGCAGGCGGCAGGGCTTTTTTCTTCAGGTCGGGAAAGCGCAGGGTAAGGCTCGTGGTGGATGAAGGCTCGCCCCTGCGGGCTGTCAGGGACAATGGCGATATCGTGATATTAAAAGGCGGGAAGGAGCTTGTACGGGGAACCATCGAGGAAGAACTCATTCACTGCCCTGAGCAGGCGTATATCACCATGAGCGAGCGGTGTATCTACGATTGCAAATTCTGTCCTGTTCCCAAACTCAATGGAAAAGTAAAATCCACAGAAGAATTGTTGGCGCTTGTGGAAGAGGCTCACCTCCTCGGTGGTATGAAAGGCATCTCGATAACATCTGGCGTGGAGGTCTCACCAGAAAAAGAGGTGGAAAGGGCGGCAGATCTTGTAAGAAAGCTCAAGAAATACAATGTCCCCATCGGCGTCTCGGTCTATCCCACAAGGGAATCATCACGCATACTGAAAGAGGCGGGAGCCAGCGAGATAAAATACAACGTAGAGACCATGGACAGGGAGCTCTATGATAAATACTGCAAGAAACCGCCTCTTGATCTTACTCTCGACTGCCTTAAGGATGCGGTAAAATTCTTCGGCAAGAACCGCGTGTTCACGAATTTCATTGTCGGGCTTGGTGAGACCGACGAAACCGTTGAAAAATACTATGAAGAACTTGCATCGATGGGAGTAATACCAATAATAAGGGCGGTGGGCGTGCATCCCCTGCGGTTCGGGGAACTGGAGGCTGAGCGACCCACAAAGGATAGGCTGCTGAAACTCGCCCGGATGTCAAAAAAGATACTGGATAAATACGGACTGGATGCAAGCGCTGCAAAGACAATGTGCCTTCCATGCACAGGGTGCGACCTGAACCCGCATATTGACCTGTAAAAACCCCGTAAAGTCATCTATCACATCTTATCTGCCGCTTTTTTGCTTCCGATCATTTTATGGCGCTCTTGGCTTTATTTTATCCGAGCCGCAGTTCGGGCATTTTGTCGCGCCTTTTTTCAAGAATGTCTTCTTGCATGAGACGCACCAGAACATCCCGCTCTTTTCCGCCATTTCCTTAAGATCATCAGGTGTCAGCGAGAACGGTACATACGTACTGCACATGAATATCATCGCCCTTTCTACCTCCATAATATGATACATTGCATTTCATATTAAAGCTTATGTATCGCAGATATTTCCGGTCTATTTTTATCATGTTTACTGCGATCTATTTAGAAAAGATTATCAGATTAAAGTTTTAAGTAAGCGTGATGGAAATAAAGAAAATATCCGGGATTATTTTAATTGCTGTCCATTTATTAATATCATCAATGATTCTAATATATATCATGAAAAAAAGACGCATTAAAGGCATATCAATATAAACCTATTTTACATAGTAAAACCATAACCAACAACTTCTGAAAGAAAAACCAGGGAAAATGCAATGTCAAAAAAGGTCATTTTAATAACCCCACCATATCACTGCGGTGTACTCGAGTCCGCAGGCACATGGATGCCCCTGGGCATGGTATATGTAGCCGGAAGCCTGCAAAAAGGAGGATACGATGTGAGCATATACGACGCCATGTCAAAGTTCGATACATTTGATGATATCAAAAAGCGCATCGATGACTTTGGTCCAGATGCGGTGGGTACGGCGGCTTATACTTCAAGCATTTATGATGCTGTGAGCGTTCTTAAAATAGCAAAAGAAGTAAATCCTGAAATAATTACGATGCTCGGAGGTATTCACGCTAATTTCTGCTGGGAAGAGCTTTTACAGAAAGAGAGCGGCGCTGTGGATTATATAATACGCGGGGAAGGGGAGATCACCACTACAGACCTGCTGGATCATGTTTTTTCCGGAAAAGAAGTAAACGTGCCCGGAATTGCGTTTTCGAAGAACGGAAAGATCACATGCACCAAAGACAGACCCCTTATCTCAGACCTGGACGCGCTGCCCATGGCGTGGGATCTTGTGGAATGGGAAGACTATTCATTTAAAACAAAGAAAAACTCTACCCTTGCCGTTGTCAGTTCTTCCAGGGGATGCACGCAGAAATGCACTTTCTGCTCCCAGAGGCTTTTCTGGAGAGAGAAATGGAGGGGACGAAGCCCTGAGAACTTCGTTTCAGAACTTGAATACCTGAACAGAACTTACGGCGTAGATGTTGCCATGATAGCAGATGAGACACCCACGTTTGACCGGCAGCGGTGGGAGAAAATACTTGACCTGCTCATCGAAAACGATCTTGACCTTGAACTCCTGATGGAGACAAGGGTGGATGACATCCTGCGCGATAAGGATATTATTAATAAATACAGGGAAGCAGGCATACTCCATATTTACGTGGGGGCGGAAGCCGCAAACCAGGATACACTTGACCGTTATAATAAGAATCTCAAGGTAGAGCAGTCCAAGGAAGCCATTGACCTTATAAACAGTGTGGACATTATTTCCGAGACCTCATTTGTCCTGGGGATGCCGGATGAGACCCCGCAGTCCATAGAGGCTGCTGTGAAACTCGCAAAATATTACGCTCCGGATCTTGCTTTTTTCCTTGCCATAGCGCCCTGGCCATATTCTGATATATATCCCGAACTTGCCCCGTATATCGAAGAATTCGATTATTCAAAATACAACCTTGTTGAACCTATCGTTAAACCGACAGGCATGACCCGTGAAGAGCTCAATAAGCATCTGCTTGCAGCTTTCAGGGAATTCTATATGGATAAGCTCGGACATATAGAGGAAATGAGCGAGTTCAAGAAAAATTATATGATCGATGTCACAAAGTTGCTTATCAACGACTCGTATCTTTCAAACCAGATGAAAGGAGAGATGCCGCCGAATGTCAGGAAATTAATAGAAAAGTATAGGATTATCATGTAAAAAAGGTTGCAAAATGAGCGTTTTACGGGATAAGACGGGACATGTAAACATACGGCAGGTCATACTTACGTTCATAATTCTGTCAGGTTTAGCTGCAGCCTTCCTGTATGACCCGCCTATACCGACACGCACAG
>JAYTKX010000016.1:0-9206 GCA_043729865.1 Methanobacteriota archaeon | reverse complement strand
TATCTGAGGCTGCAGCGCCATGTTCAACAAGGAGCTTGGCGAGCTTGTAGGTCTTATTTTTAATTGCTATATATTTTTCAGCCTGCCATCCGACAATTGTGTAATTGCCTCCGAATTCTGCCATGCTGCCGTTACCGAACTGTTCAAGTCCAGCAGTGATTGCAGCAAGATAATTGCCAGTATATTGCTTTGATACTACCTTAAGTTGCTTGGATTCGCCATATGTAGTATAAACCATTTTATCCTTTTGAATCACTCTCTCACTTACGATATTTTCAGCGATTGTCAGATTTTCCCGTCCAAGGTCATCCTTTAGATCATAGAAGAACCCGGCGAAATTATCTCTGGTCCAGGATGTATTGGTAGAATTACCAGCACCAGCAAGACCTTCTGCGACACTTCCTCGGATTTCAACGCTTGAAACCTTTACGGTTGCACTCGCAGGTAACGCCGCTGTTAACAGCATTAACGCCACTAATGCAACTATTGTTATTTTTTTCATTATTTTATTCCCTCCATATTAATATGGTTTATATCTCCTTCGAGATGCCGAATTAACGGCAAAAGAGTGATAGAAATCAATGACAGAATTCCTTCTGTCGCCTTCGTCAAACCGTCTTGTATGAGCCGCCATTTTTAGTAGCGGTCATAAAAGGCGATTTTAATCACCCTCTGTTAATCCCGTCATGGATTAATTAGTCAATACATAAGGCTGGACTTATATCTTTTTTGGTCGCTTTATTAAAAAATATGCATGCCTGAGTACAATTGCCGATTGAGAGTTCACTTATAGTCGAACTATGAAAATACTTTGGTTTCTATTCTTGCAAGTGTTATCTTCATCTGAGCGATCTCCCTGCTCATCTCTTCGTACTTATTATGAAATTTATCGGCGATTTCCATTGTGCTGCTTTTGATTTCAGAGGTATCTTCCTTCATGGCAGGGATAAAGGTGGTATCCTCTTTCACACTTCTCATAATGCCTATAGTAGTGTCCTGCTTCTCAAGCATACTATCCTGCTTCTCAAGCATTTTTAAGAGTATTGGGATTCCTTTGCCCCATTGCTCCATCTGGAATGCCTGCATGACCCGTTCGATCGGTGGAATTGCATTCCTGTAATCCTCAAATGATATTTTACCCACCCTGGCTTCCTCAGGTCTAACGGTATTCACATAATCCTTGAACTCATCCAGGATTTCTTCATCTCCCTCAATAACTGCAACAACCGCCGGATTCCCTAGTAGAAATGTATTGAAAATATTAAAATTATCAACTCCAAGTGAGAGCGCTTTGTTTACAAGCATGACACGATAACCAACGCCATGAACATTGCTGCCATTTATAATTATTTTCAATTTCATATTATTCATACCTTTCTACTGCATTGCTTTTAAATCTTTTGTGGCTTTAATCCTTTATCCTTTTTATAATTAATAGACCACAAATAATGACAACCAATATCAGAATTATCGCAATGACTCCCCTGTAATCCAGCCCCCTGCCGGAATTTAACTCAAGCATCTTATCAGAATCAAGGAACAGTTTCTCCTCATGCGTTTTATCAGCGCCGACAGCTTTTATCGTATAGTTCGTATGAAGGGGTATCCCCGTGAAAATAAGCTCTGATCCTGAGCTTTCTGATACTTTCTGACCCTCGTTCCATAATGAAACGCTGTATTCTTTATCTGCTTTTACAAATATGGTAGCGTATTTTTTTACATTGATGGGTTTTCCGTCTGCGTATTGGAGGTTATAGGGCAGGTCCAGCACGCTAAGGAGTGTTGGCGCTATGTCCCCCTGGCGGTATTCCCCATTAAATATTCCCGTAACGGTATTTGAGGACGTTATAACAAGCGGTATCCTTAGACTTTCCTGCCTGACAGAGTATTTTTCTGAAGAATGCCCTCCTCTTTTGGCGTTTTTTGCTGCAAAAGACATGCCGTGGTCAGCCGTGAAAAAAAGAGCGATATTATTCTCTTTTGCAGTAGTATATAATGGATAGATATCCCTGTCAAGGTCATCGACCAGCAGGTAATAATCATCTTCCCCGAGATTATGCCCCCCGCTATCTATTGCCCCCACATTCACTGTCAGGAGGAACCTCTGTGAGGGGTGATCCTTTATCATGTATCCTGCAACGGCGTTCGCCGCGTCTATACCCCATTTATTGTAAGCTGAATATTTCTCCCTGTCCTTTTTATTATCAAGATACCCGGGCAGTTTCATCTTCCAGTCATACATTAATTCGTAGATGCCATAAGGAGCTTTATTTGCCTGGATAGATATCAGCGGCTCATCAATCGAATTATTCTGCGCGTACATTATTATATCCTGCTCATCGCGAAGGTTCTGGAAATCCCCTTTCTCCATTACAGCCAGATTCACAAAACCATGCTGTCTTGTAATATCATATATAGTAGCATCAGAATAGCCAACTATTTCTTCGTTAGCCCCGGAATAACCTGTCACGATGACCGAATGGGCGGGACCTGTCGACGGGATCGGCGTCCTGATCTCCAGAAGCCTTGTCCCGGAGGTCAGATTGCGGGTAACTGCTTTTGAGATCTCGCTTTCATCAATGGCGTAAGGCGTCAGTTCAGGGTAAAAATACGAAGAACCCAGCCCGTCCACAATAAAAAGAATGGCGCTGTCGGGTTTCTGGATATTGTTCAGTGTGATCTCGGTGGCGCCGGAAATAGCGACCGAAAAAGTGAATAATAATATTGAAATTAATAAAACATTTTTCATCGGGATCTGCATAATTTTTGGTGAAAGCAGACCTTTCACTTAAGTGTTTCTAATTTTTTCGATATTTTCTCTGTTAAGAGTCTGCTTATTTCCTGACCGCTTACTTTTCCCCTGAGTTCTTTCATTACAATCCCCATCAGAGGACCAACTGAGTTCATTCCCTTCTCTTTGATGAAATCAATCCTGGATACAATTATTTTATCAATGGCAGTTTCAAGTTCTCTGCTCTCGACCACTCCTATACCGAGCGTTACGATCGCTTTTTCCGGGGTCAATTCAGGCTTACCTGCTATCAATTTCAGGACTCCAACGACAGCTTCGTTCGGGATCTTTCCGCCGGCATGGAGCCTGAAAATCCCCAGCAGATGAGCTTCTTTGATATTATTGACATTCGCCCCTTCTTTCTCAAGCTCATATAGAACTGTTTCAAGCGTGCGTACAACAACATTGGCGTTAACATCAGGAACCTGCAGCATTATTCTCTCAAAAAGAACGAAGTTTCCTGAACGCGCTATCTGACCTGCAAGTTCCTCGTTCAATTTGAACCGCTTCATGTATCTTGGTATGCGTTCCTCAATGAGTTCAGGTAATTTAATGCCGTTGATCCGCTCCGTCGTTATTTCAACAGGAGGAACATCTGTCTCAGGATACATGCGAGCCGCCCCCGGAAGAGGTCTCATGTATGCAGAATTGCCGTCAGGGAGAACTCGCCTCGTTTCTTCAGGAACTATCTCAAGCGCTTCCCTTGCACGAATTATGACAGCTTCCATCGCTCCTTTCGCTTTTACCTGTGCATCTGCGACCATTACAACGCAATCGTTCTCCTGCGCTCCCACGGCGCTGCGTAGCGCTTTGACTTCCATGTCCGTAATACCGTAGTTGGGTAATTCGTCCGTATGGAATATTCCCCCCACGCCTGATTTCCTGGCGCGGTCAGAGAACTCGGTCCCAAGCCGCCGCCCGGGCTGGAGTTCCCTGCCAGCAAGTCCGGCGAATCCTGGCAGATTTACCGCATATACCACGCCGCCTTTTAATGCTTTCAATATTACTTTGGATGTAGTGCCTGCAAATACTGAAGTAACATCTATTATTTTATCAGATACGGAAGCCTTCCTCGTATTGAGTTCTTTCTTTATTTCAAGGAGAGCCACCTGCCTTGCAGCTTCCCGCTCCACGATCGTCTCTATCAGTTCCAGTTCCTGCACTCCTTTTATCTCCACTCTCGCGCCTTCTGCTATCGAGATGTTGATGTCCTGCCGTATGGTGCCAAGACCACGCTTCACTTTACCGGTTGAACGCAGGATCATGCCGAGCTTCTCTGCAACTTCTCTGGCATGTGCAGGAGAAACGATATCAGGAGCCGTGCCTATCTCCACAAGCGGGATGCCAAGGCGGTCAAGAGAATATATGACAGAGTCGCCCCGGTCTTCTACCTTCTGCGCAGCTTCTTCCTCAAGGCACAAAACGTCGATCCCCACACGACCTGCGGATGAATCTATGTAACCACCGGTAGCAACAAGCCCGGTCCTCTGGAAGCCCGATGTATTGGAACCGTCAATAACTATCTTGCGCATGGTGTAGAGTTCATCCACGATGTGCATGTTGAGCATCCGGGCTATCATAAGCGCAAAATCCAAAGCTTCCGCGTTCAATTCGCGCGGCGGCTCTTCGTCATTCTCGACAAGACACGTGGTATCGTATGCTTTATAGATGAATTTCTTTGTGAGTTTCATTTCCTCAAGCGCAGCCCTGTCCACCACCCCCATTTCGCTCTGCGTGGGGCGCAGGTACCTGAAAAATTCAAAATTCGATTCCTTTGTGTCGCGAAGAAGCGTAGGACATCCGCAGAACAGTTTTTCTTTTGTGTCAAGCTGCTGGTGGATCTCAAGCCCGGATTTCAATCCAATCGCCCTGTAGTCATGACTCATGGGGTTTCATGATATGTTGCTTCCTATAAAATGATTGTTATTCTTCTGTTTCTACTTCCAGAACTGCCACCATTTAGCTGTCGGTAACTTTAATAGCTGGCTCGATAGCTTCTGGTATTCAATTTGTAAGAAATTGAGCTGGCTCTGCATATCCTTTATTTTTTCGTCCTTCATGGACTTTATCATGGCATCCTTGTATGCCATTTCGGCCCTCAGTGTTTCGAACTCTTTGGCGAGATTCGATACCTGCTGGTTGGTATGATCCTCATGCGGTTTATTCGAGAGATAATCATTTAGGATGCTGCGGTAAAATTCGGATTTTGTCCGGTCCCCTCTTTTTGCTTCTACCTTCTTGAACAATTCTTCATCTATTTTGAATGTGATCTTCATTTTTCTTAAGCCTCAATCAAAATATTTATAAATTATGTTTTAGCTGTTATATTATTAAAGCCTTTCCAATGTCCTGTAAAGCGATGAAAAAAGGGCATCAATAACCGCCTGATATGGCTTTCTATGTTTTAATAGACAAAAAACTCATATACATGCATGGTTCCAGACTGTAATAATTATATTTTAAATATTATTTAATAAATTATTGTTCACTACCTTCTCCCCTTTATTTTGGCTCTCACGATCCTTATTTCCCCATACGAAAAATTATCCCCCAACTTTTCCTTTATCGGTTTCAGGGTCTCTCCCCCCATTTCAATGATCGCACTCGATATCACTTCGATCTTTTCCTTCTTAACCAACTTCTCGATATGGATATTTTCACCTGCGAGGATCAGTTTTTCAATGTGACCATAGATAGTATTCAATGATAAATTCCGTTTTAATGTGATCTCATCAAGGTCCATATCCTGGTCCAGCATTTGCATGGTAACATACTCACTTGACTGCTTTTTTGCCGGCTGGCTGTATGAGTCGTTTTTCTCGCAAAACCTTCGGATCTCACCTATGAAAATGGCGCCATATCTTTCAAGCTTCTTATCTCCCACGCCTGTTATATTTCGAAAATCTTCTGGGGTGCACGGGCGCCGCGAAGCCATCTGCTTCAGGCTGGCGTCATTGAAGATCATGTATGGTGGATAATTCTCAGCGTCAGCCAGCGTTTTCCTCAACGTGCGAAGCGCTTCGAACAATCCACTGTCTTCGATGTCTTGCTCTATTATTGCTGGTTTTTCAACGACACTGGGCTTTACAAGGAATATTTTTTGGTTCTCCGCGCCGCTCTTTGAACCTGACAACATATCCCTGCTATTCTGGCACAATTTCAGGACAGGATATTCACCTTCCAGATTGAGATAGCTGCGACGTAGGAGTTCTCTTATGAATCCGTGCCATGTTTTCTTTGGCAGGTTTTTCCCGGAACCGTATGACTTCAAAGCCGTGTGACCATTATGCATGAGGCGGCTGCTTTTACTTCCTGTCATCACATCTATGCAGTAATTTATCCCGAACATTTCACCCAGTTCCTCAACGCAGGAAAGGATGGTCAGTATCTCACCTGTCGCTTCCATCTCATCCTTTGGCGTGAGGCAGTTATCGCAGCCGCTGCAATTATTTTCCTTATGATCCTCGCCAAAATACTCAAGGAGCAGCTTTCTCCGGCAAACATTGGTTTCGCAAAAATTTATGATGTCCATCAGTTTATTATGCGCTATCTGCCTTTCTTTTTCATTTGTCATCTGGTTAATGAAATACTCTATCTTCTGCCTGTCGCCATAGCTGTAAAAAAGCACGCAATCGCTTCTCAGCCCATCCCTGCCTGCGCGTCCTGTTTCCTGGTAGTAGGCTTCAAGGTTTTTGGGGAGGTCATGATGTATCACAAAACGTATGTTGGGTTTGTCGATGCCCATCCCGAAAGCAACAGTGGCGACAAGTATCTCCACATCGTCTTTTATGAACTTATCCTGGTTCATTGACCTTACACTTGCGGAAAGACCTGCATGATATGGGAGCGCCCGGAATCCGGCATACTTCAGGTTCTCTGTCAGGGATTCAACGCTTTTCCTG
Source organism: Methanobacteriota archaeon (assembly GCA_043729865.1). Taxonomy (GTDB): domain Archaea; phylum Halobacteriota; class Methanosarcinia; order Methanosarcinales; family Methanoperedenaceae; genus Methanoperedens. The sequence goes on along the minus strand of JAYTKX010000016.1, from coordinate 2,513 downwards.
CTGTAGCAGTAAATTATGCCTGATTCGCGGGGCTTTGTTCTTAAGAACTCTACTATCTGCCTGAATGCATCCTGTTTGGGTTTGACATAATAAACAAGGTTCTCCCTGTTGAAGCTGGCAATATATTTTTTACAGTATTTGAGTTCAAGCTGGTTTATGATATCCTCCCTGACTTTCGTGGTCGCTGTGGCAGTAAGGGCGATTATGGGAACTTCGGGAAAGGAAGTGCCTATTATTTTCAATTGCCTGTATTCTGGTCTGAAATCATGCCCCCATTCCGAGATGCAGTGGGCTTCATCGATGGCGAAAAGGCTTATATTCAAACCCTTTAAGAATGAAAGAAATGAAGGGATTGTCAGTCTTTCCGGCGCTACATAGAGCAACCTGATCCTGTTCTGCAACAGGGCGGATTTTATTTTTGTGATATCTTCGTAGTTCAATGAACTGTTGATATATTCAGCGGCGATTCCATTTTGCCGGAGGCTGTCCACCTGGTTCTTCATCAGGGATATGAGGGGTGAGACAACTATCGTAAGTCCCTTAAAAAGCATGGACGGGTACTGGTAGCACAGGGACTTTCCGCCGCCTGTGGGCATTAGCACAAGTGCGTCATTCCCCTTCAGGACGTCAAGTATGATATCCTGCTGGAGCTGCCTGAATTCTGAATAGCCGAAATACCGCCTGAGTATTTCTTTATCGATAACTGCGGTCGTGGCTTCTTTCTCTACTTCAGGTTTTACCGTTTTTTCAACGGTTTTGATTTTTGGGCACAGGTCAAAAAGCCCTTCATCTTTTAACCCGCACCTGGTGGATGCTTCGCATGTGGTGCAAACCTGCATGAAGGCTATTGACAATTCCAATCAGGATAACGGTTTGCATTTTGTCTTTTGAAAAAACGAAAGCTTTTAGCCTTTCCTATGCTATATATGGATGGTTCCTGGTGTCATAATAATAAACAATAAAGAAGGAGATGTGAAAGTATGAAGAATGTAGAAATGTCAGTTGATGGGAACATTTTGACGATCAAGGTGGATTTGACAAAAGATTTTGGACCCTCAACATCCGGGAAAACGATTATCATCGCATCGAGTGAAGGTAATCAGTCCGTTCCGGGGAAAGAAGCGGTCAAGATCGGGCTGAATGTGTATAAGAAGAAATAAAACCGCAGATAAACGCAGATGAACGCAGATTTATTGTTAGGGGAAGCAGATATCTGTTAATTCGTATATTACCACGCCATGAAACTCACTGATAACGAAATCCGGGACATTAACAGGTATCTTGAAGAAGGAAAACCTCTTCCCGATAACTATCGCTTTTTATTGTTCGAGGATAAAAGAGAAGTGGAACTTGTCTGGAACGGGAAGACAAATGAGGTCTGCAATGTGGTTTTGCCATTTCAGGTCATCGAGCAGGTTGATGAGCCAAGAGCGGAGAAGCAGAGGACGCTTTTTGATCTTGACAGCAGGGGAAGGCAGCACAAGGGATGGACGAATAAGCTGATATATATTGACCCGCCGTTCGATGTGGGCGCGGATTTTTCCATGAATATCGAGATCGGGGATGAGCAGTTCACGAAAGCGCCGGGGGTTCTGGAGGAGATAGCTTACAGGGATACATGGGGCAGGGGGGCGGACAGTTTTATCGCGATGATATATGAGCGGCTGGTGCTGATGCGGGATTTGCTGGCGGATGATGGAAGTATATATGTGCATTGCGATTATCGAGTCAATAGTTATATTAGACTGGCGATGGATGAACTATTTTCCAAAGAAAATTATCGTAATGAAGTAGTGATAAATAGAACACGCAAAAATTTTATAGAATCTGATAAAATTTATTCTTTAAATATGGCATATGATTCGATTTTTATATATTCTAAGAGCAAGCTACATAGAATAAATCCAATATATAAAGAAGTGAAAAGAGAAGAAAGGCGGCATGCTTTAGATGCTCCAAACTGGTCTAATACTCGACCTAATTTGATTTATGAATTGTTTGGAAAAATGCCTCCTTCAGGTAGATGTTGGGCTTGGGAAAAACAAAAAGCTGAAGAAGCAATAAAATTAGGAAAGTTGCGTCCCAATCCTCGAACAGGTAAACCAGAATATTTGATACCTGCAACTGATAAAGAATTAGTTAATAATCTTTGGACAGATTTGAGCGCATATTCTTTTGAATTTGGCTATCCTACTGAAAAAAATGAAAGACTTTTAGAGCGAGTAATTCTAGCCTCCTCCAATGAAGGTGATATAGTCATTGACGTTTTCTCTGGTTCGGGCACCACGCTTGCAGTCGCTGAAAAGCTCGGAAGGAAATGGATAGGTGCAGACCTTGGGAAATTCGCCATCCACACCACCCGCAAGCGCATGATCGGCGTCCAGCGCGAACTCAAGAAAGCTGGCAGGGATTACCGCGCCTTTGAGGTGTTGAACCTTGGGAAATACGAGCGCCAGCATTACATAGGCGTGAACCCGAATTTGCGGGATGAGGAGAAGGAGAAGCAGCTTGCT
>JAYTKX010000015.1:0-17072 GCA_043729865.1 Methanobacteriota archaeon | reverse complement strand
TACAATTATGCTGTGACATTTCGGTTTTTCTATTTTGGTCATAATAACTTCTTTATCCCAAAACTACTTATGTTTTTCCTTTGGCTGTTCAATTCGCATGATCGGGAAGTCTTACCATTGCCTGACCTGAGATGCGCCATATCGCCCTCTATATGGATCAGGACATAAAAAAGGAATCCTGATAGCCTTTAAGCATTATGTCTATTTACTTCTTTGCCACTTCTTTTTTAAGAATACGGCAAACAATAATCCGTTTATACCAAGAATTAATCCAAACCCAGGAATCGACCTCTGCACCGGATTTGTTATTGAATTTTGAGTAGCATCAATAGATTCTTTCCTTACTGTTATCGGCAGATTCAACGTATGATCTTCTCTCGTTGAAAGGTCATCTCCAAAGTAGTAGATTATTCTTCCCTTCACCTCGAAGTTATCACCAATCTGGTTGGGCTGTATTTTTACCTCGATATCTCTGCTTCCATCCTCTGGTTTGAGATCATACATTGTCGTGTATTGCCCTGCTCCGGACTTCGAAAATTCTGAGGAGGTTACGCTCCATCCATTTGGAGGGATAATAATGACCTGGACATGCATTATCGGATTTCCAATTATATTTATTGCAGATAGTTTCAGGAGTACATTCTCTCCGAGAACGACATCTGTTTTTTCACCGTGGAGATTGACGCTGGCTGATGATTTTTTGGTTGTTTCTACAGGAGTTTGTGGAGTTGGCGTTAGTGTTGGTGCAGACGTCGAAGATTCAACGATTACTTTCCCACTCATGCTGGGATGCTGCATACACCGGTATTCATAGGTTCCAACTTCATTGAAAGTGTGACTGAACGTCTGTCCCTGACTGAGTTCACCAGAGTTGAATTCTGCACTTGTCACAGTGTGCGCTACATAATCCCTTTGCTTCCATGTTACTGTCCCACCCCTTGCGATCACTACCTCAGAAGGATAGAATGAGAAATCAGTAATCTCAATAGTCGCTGTTGCTGAAGGAGAGCTGGTATTGCCGCCCATCCCTGCATACCCTAAAGCGACATTTGCCAATAGGATAATTATGACTGTTGATATTATAAGATGTTTTTTTCCCGCCATAATATTCACCACCTAATAAACTTATGATTATAGGTTCCTATAACTACATTTTTCATTACAACAGATAAGTTTATCCTTTTGATTCTACATGAGTCTTTTCCCGTTCATTACACCTGCCTGAGATACACGCTGGCAGGTATCAAACCATTACCTTACCTGAGACATGCGTCACCCCAAACCCCGTACGATGTACGAGGCATGTAGCTATCTGTTACGTCTTTAACGGGTTCTCTTCAAGTCTTCCCTAACAGCCGTCTTATGCCCCGTCTTATAAGCCCTCTGTGTGGCTCTGGCTGTGGTTGTGGCAGTGCCTTTATCATCGCTGGCTCTGGAGCAATAGCCTTGATAGTGTCTAAATAATACCGTCTATGACCGCCTAACGTCCTGGTAGCTTTGATCTTACCTTGTATATCCCACAATCTTAAGCATGATGGTGTTACGCCTAATATCAAGCTGGCTCGATGTGGACTTATTAACCGTTCATACTTCATAATTTATGATTCCTTTGACTTTCATGGTTATTAAGGTTTTTGTGATGATAACATCATTTCAACCCATTTCTTATCATATTATAACCTATTTCTTATGAGATTATAATGTGTTGATTATATATTATTAAGATATACATTATCAATAGATGTAATATGCAGGATATGCAGGATATTTTTTACTTATTAAGATATAATAGTATATAATAAATAAAATGTACAAATAAATCCTGCATATCCTGCATATAGTGTCAGAGTATGCTTATTCCCTTCCATGCGTGTACCTGTCTGCCTGCTGCTGTTGTTGATTTTGGGTAATAATCCGTAAAATTATGGCGATTCCTCATTTCCCGTCCTACTTTGCTTTCACTTACGGGTATCTCGTCATTATTCCCGCACCATGCAACATACGCCTGATAAAACTTTTTTTTATCTACCCATCCCTGACATCTCTTAACTCTACTGGAATTTAAGAAATTAGTTACGCTGCTCCCATCCATCATTCGCTCCCAGATTTGCCTATTTTCATCCGCAGAACTTCTTGCATTAAATGATTTGTTTGCTACCATTTCAAATAAGTTATTAAGAACCAAATTCAAAAAACCTGAAAGTTCATCATCTGTCGTTGTTTTTTTATCTAATTCTCTATCCATGGTACTTTCGTTAAACGTGTTCGGGAATCGTACGAACTTAACCCGCTCATAGAAAGCATCATCAGTATCAGGACTTATCCAAGGAAGCTCATTACAGCTAAAAATTAACTTCGCTGTATTGGTAAATTGAAATGATTTCCCGTGTTTGATTTCTGCGCCTGTCAGGTCATTACCCGTAAGTTCTTTTATCTTTCCGGTGTCTTTTATTGCCTTTGAAGGTAAATCAGCAACAATATTTGCCAATTTATCTATGAGTCCTGTACTTCTAAACCGCTGCTGTAATTCCTGTATTGGAATTGCGCTGACGTTCTTTTGATCAAGGAATGTATTTAATAAATTACAGTATGTTGATTTTCCGCTGTCATGATCTCCATACAGGATAAAAAATAGTTTGAACAGGTTGCTTTTAAAAAGACAGTATGCAGCTATATCAATGAGTGTATTGATATCCTCTATTGAAACGATTTCAGAAAGGAATTTAGCTATTGCTGGACATTTTTTATTTGGATCGTAATTTGCATTGATTTGGTACGTTACAAAAACGTCTTTATTGTGGGGTATTAAACTATAATTTTCAATATCGAACAGCCCATTTTTAAGAGATATTAGATTTTTATTTTGATCAACATTATCATACGATTTTCGTTTAATAGTTTCAATTACCTCACGTACAAATCTCACGCTTAATTTATCCCCACTTTCATCCATTATAGCCTGAATTTCTTTTTTAATATGTATTTCAGCAGGAACATAATATCCATTCAGAAAAACATAGCAAATCTCTGAATCTTCCGGTGTATTGAAATTGTATTTACTCATGAGCAATTCGGCAATCTCATCAAACTCTTTTTTCGCCATAATTACCCCTCCACAAGTTCACATAATGCCAATCTGGGAGCATCACAGGATTTACATGGAGCAATTCCAGCGCAGCAAAACGGTCTTTCATGGTTGTGGGAAATGCCTGCAAAACTATTTATACTATCCAAAACAATAATGAAAAGTGACGGCGAATTCCCAGGCATCGGGTTTGATCCCCTTTTACTGACGTTTCGCCGGTGACATTCATTTTTCTTCATGATCTCACTTCTTGGGCTGCCTTCTTACGTTCTGCTGCGATCCTTTGTGCTTCGGTCTCTACAAATTCTAAAATCTCTCGAACGTTAGGATTATGTTGCAAAAGCTCTGTTATTGACATGCTGCATCCTTCCTATGCGCTGGGTGTAGTCGTGCCCGCTGTGGTCTTGGTAGGATTCTCAGTGGGTGCGCTCTCATTTAAGTGTTCACAAATCAATTCCTTGACAGTGGTAGCAAAAGGCAATCCTTTTCTGTCAGCTATTTTTTGTACTTCCCCTGCCGTTTTATCTGGCAGGCGTATCATGCTTAATTTAGTCATTTGAGTTTCCTTTAGTTACTTTTAATTACTCTGGGAACGATAGAAAAGATAGAATTTTTGGGAAAAATGAATTATAATAAAGATATAATAAAGATTTATTGGCGACCTGTAACAGCGGAAGAAATCAAAGAGAAGAGCGGTTATACGGGAAACGATAAATTGTTACGGAAATTTATTAACGGCTTTTTTTCCTGTCATGAGCCAAAATGGGGAAGACATACAAAGGGGGAGCAAAAAGAAAGGGGAAGACCAAAAAAGCAGTACATAATAGATTTTCAAAAAATTGCAATATTGAAAGAAATTATTATCGGGATTGAAGTAAGAAGGAAACAAATTGAAAAATTGTGTACGCATTGGTCATCTATAGAAGTGGATAGATTTTTAAAAATGACTAGTAGTGAAGATTATATCAAAAGTTTGCCTGATGGAGAGTCCTATTTCAAGTCAAAAGCCGAAGTAGAAGAATGGTGTAAAACAAGCGAACTGACAACAAAAGACTTAGAACGTATTTTACAAATTTATTACAGACTCGTTTCCGAAATATACACCAAAGATAATAAATGGAATGATGAAGGATTGTATAAATTTATACGCCCCAAACGGAAAAATTTTAGAAAAGAATTGGTTTTTTCCCTGTAGTATCTTAGCAACTATTTCTTCAATAGCTCCTTAACCCTTGCCTCTATCATCGCATTAATCATATCCGGGTTGAACATCGAAGTCAGATTATCGTGCTTCTGCTTTAGGTCATCATACTGCTTCTGTAATACTTCTTTATCAGTGAATACGCTTAGTAAATGCTGATTTTTCAGATAAGCCTCTATCATTTTATCCTGATTACCTAAGAAATAATGGGATTCCACGCCGGGCAATTTGTGACCGAGAAGATACTCAATAAACGTGCTATCCATTGAGCCGCTTAACTGTGATTTAAAGTAATGCCGGAATCGGTGAGCCTGGAAGTAAGAACGTTTCCAATTCAGCTTTGCAGATAATCGTTTAAATGTCTGGACGATGTAAGTATCATTCAATGGCTTGTTGCTTCTCTTTTGAGTGAATACAAAATCATCGTCTCCAATGACAGGTTTATAGTCGTGTATCGCTTCCAGAGCCTCAGAGCCAATGAAAAACGTAAACCTTCTATTGGTCTTACCTCTGGTCATTTGAACGCTTGTAATACCGTTTATAACGTTCTTTAAATGCCGTCCTTGCAGCTTATGTATTTCTGCCTGAGCCTGACCACTGCTCAAAAACGTTAAGATAAGAGCTTTGGTTAATTTCTCATCGACACCGCAACTTAATACCGCTTTCCTGATATCATCAAGTTTCATGACAGGTATATCAAGATAAGCCTCTCGCGCCATTGCAGGGATTGAAGGCTTATTAATTCCTTCTACTGGTATTTTATTAAACCTGTAAAAATTCCTGACTGCATTGATAAACCCTAATTTAGTCCAATTAGACATCTCAACGTTATCCTTAAAGTCCTGTATAAATGCGTCAATGCGTTTTATGTGTCTTACTTCCCACGGAGGCACACGGTTAATATAATCCTCTTGGGCTTCTTTAATCAATTCGCTGCATGTTTTCTTTGTGAACTCACAATAAGCGATAATGCCGTATTGATAGCGTGAGGCTGCCTTTACACTCAGGCTCTTTTTCCACGCTTCAAAATGTTTATCTTTACTTAATTCATTCTGGTACTTCGGAGGATTCATTACAATCACCAATGATACTATGAAAGTCATGAGTAATAAAACAATTGGTTCAGTTCCTTACAGGTAATGGAAAAGGAAGAATGAAAGAATGGTACAACCCGCACGAAATCGAGGAAAAGTGGCAGCGTAGATGGGAAGATAAAAAGATTTTCCAGCCAGAACCTGACGAAAGAGAAAAGTTCTTTATTACTATCCCTTACCCTTATCTTAATGGCAACCTTCACGCCGGCCATACACGCACATTCACCATTGGTGACGTGGTGGCGCGGTATAAACGAATGATGGGTTACAATGTTCTTTTCCCTATGGCTTTTCATGCAACGGGCACTCCCATAGTTGGTCTTGCAGAGCAGATACAGAAAAAAGACCCGGAAACCATCCGGGTGTACAACCAGCTTCATGAGATACCGCTTGATGTCCTGGAAAAGATACAGACGCCTGAACAGATAGTGGAATACTTCAGCAGGGAAGATGAAGCTGCCATGAAGATAATTGGATTTTCCATCGACTGGAGGCGGAGATTCACGACGACTGACCCGCATTACAAGAAGTTCATTACATGGCAGTTCAATCTTCTCCACAGCAAGAATAAAGTCGTCAAAGGTTCGCATCCTGTGAGATGGTGCCCGAACGATGAGAACCCGGTTGAAGATCATGATATATTAAGGGGCGAAGACGCCACAATAATCGATTACACTCTCATCAAGTTCAAACTCGACGGTGAAATACTCCCATGCGCCACGCTGCGCCCCGAGACCGTATTTGGCGTAACGAACCTGTGGGTGAACCCGAAGATAGTACATGTCAGGATCAAAGTAAATGGTGAATTGTGGATAGTCAGCAGGGAAGCCTATGAGAAGCTGCGTTTTACGGATAAAAAAGTCGAACTGACAGGAGAGGTGGCAGGCGAAGGACTGATAGGGAAAAAAGTAACCAATCCAGTCACGGGTTCTTCAGTAATGATACTGCCCGCATCGTTCGTAAGCCCGGAGAACGGCAGCGGCATTGTCATGAGCGTTCCTGCGCATGCTCCGTATGACTACCTTGCTCTTTGCGACTTAAAAGGCGCGGACCTGACGAAATACGGCATTAGCGAAGATGTCTCATCCATCCCTCTCATATCTCTTATCAAAGTCCCGGAATACGGGAAATACCCTGCAGTGGATGCAGTGAAGGAATTGAAAGTAAAAGACCAGAATGACCCGAAAGCCGAGGACGCCACAAAACTTGTTTACAGACGGGAGTTCCACGGCGGAGTGCTGACTGAGACCACAGGGAAATATTCAGGCATGACAGTGTCAAAAATAAAAGATGTCCTTACGCGCGACCTCATCGAACAGGGGGTTGCTGATGTCTTCTATGAGTTCAGCGAACAGCCGGTCATTTGCAGGTGCGGCGCGACCTGCGTAATAAAGATGGTAGAAAACCAGTGGTTCCTGAACTATTCCGACCCTTCATGGAAAGAACAGGTTTACACGTGCCTTAAGAACATGGATATCATCCCGCCTGAGATGAGGGTGGATTTTGAGAACAAGGTGGACTGGTTAAAAGATAAAGCCTGTGCAAGGCGAAAAGGGCTTGGCACGAGGCTGCCATGGGACAACGCATGGATGATCGAATCACTCGGTGATTCCACGATATATATGGGTTATTATATCATCGCGAAATACCTCGATAAATTCACACCCGAACAGCTAAAAGATGAGTTCTTTAATTACTGCCTTCTGGGAGAAGGGTCACAGGATGAAGTTTCTGAAAAGACAGGGATAGCTCCAGATGTAATAAGAAGCATCAGGTCGGATTTTGAATACTGGTACCCGGTAGACCTTCGCAGTTCAGGTAAAGACCTTGTCCCGAACCACCTGCTGTTTTTCCTGTTCCACCATGTAGCGATATTCCCTGAGAAATACTGGCCGCGCGCCATTGCCATCAACGGTTTTGTATCGCTTGAAGGGCAGAAGATGAGCAAGTCAAAAGGACCGATCCTCACATTAAGATCTGCGGTAAATCAATATGGCGCAGATGTTACTCGCCTTTATATCCTGAGCACAGCCGAACATGTCCAGGACGCTGACTGGCGCAAAGCTGATGTGGAATCCACAAGAAAACAGATGGAACGTTTCTACAGGCTTGCATACGATTTTATCACGTCAGAAGATGCAGGCGAGTTCAAGCTCATCGATAAGTGGATGCTGAGCAGACTGCAGTTCAGGATAAAGGAGACCGTGCAAGCGCTTAACATGATGCAGACAAGGAGGGCGGTCCAGAACGCTTTCTACCTTCTCATGAACGATATGAAATGGTACGAGCGCCGGGGAGGATGCGGCGCCCGCAGGCAGATATTGAATACATGGGTACGCCTGATGGCTCCGTTCACACCGCATATCTGCGATGAAATAGGGGAAAAAATAGGGATAGGTATGGTATCGCTGGCCCGATTCCCTGAAGTTGACCCGTCTCTTATAGATAAAGGGGCAGAACTTGCAGAACAAACAACTGTAAATACGCTGCGTGATATGGAGGAAATAATCAGGCTTATAAAAATAAAGCCGAAAAGGATCATATTATATACCTCAGCTGCCTGGAAAAAACAGGTACTTAAAAAAGCCCTGGAAATGAAAAAAGAAAAAGCCATTGACATGAAAACGCTCATGAACGCGCTTATGAGCGATCCAGCCATGCGAACATACGGAAAAGAAATCCCGAAATTCGCTCAGAAAGTCATCACTGATGTACAGGGGATGGAACAGGACCTTATGGATGCCCTGCTAGAGGTTGATTTTGATGAAATATCAGCATTGAATGAAGCCCGTGATTTCATAATCGGCGCCGTGGGCTGCAGCATAGAAATATTCAGCGCTGACGCTCCGGGATACGATCCGCAGGGTAAGAGCCGTTTTGCCTCCCCTATGAGACCTGCTATTTACATAGAATAAGGGTTAAAACAGGGATTAATACAATCTTTATTCATTATGATAAGAGTTAAGTAGTGTTAATACGGATAAATATATACAAATATGAACACATCAGGAATGCTTGAAAAAATCTTAAATGATCTTAAACTTCTGGGTGGTATAGAAGCCTCAATAGTGGCAAGCAGGGATGGTCTACTCATATATTCAAATGCAACATTTAAGCAGAATGCTGAAACCTTTGCAGCCATGTCGGCTACAATGCTTGGAGCTGCGGAAACTGCAACGACGGAACTTGGAAAAGGTATTCCTGAAAGAATCATTGTGGAATCAATGTACGGGAAGATCGTAGCGACCGGCGCAGGACCAAAAGCGCTGCTCATAATTCTGACAGAACCTGAAGCAAGTCTCGGTTTAATACTTATTGAAGTGGCTAAAGCATCAGAGAAGATAAGAGAAGTACTGGGGTAATGTATGAAAAGCGTGGAAACGGGAGTAGAAGGGCTTGATGAAGTTTTAGATGGTGGTTTTTTGCGTCCCTCCATTGTATTAATGGGAGGCACAGCAGGTACCGGAAAGACTACTATGGTGATGCAGTCTCTCTTTAATGCAGCAAAAAAAGATGAGATATGCATGTATGTTACAGGGCTTTCGGAACCCATAGCTACAATTAACAATTTTATGTCAAGATTTTCGTTCTATAACGTCTCCCTGCTGGGAAAAGGAAATATTAAATATGTCCCTATCGATATAAATATTATCCATGAGGGTACAGTATCCATTATAAAGGAAATGGAACGGAATATAGATAAGATCAAACCCGACAGGATCGCGATCGACCCTGTGAATGTACTTACAATGGGACTGGATGAGGATGCGATGAGGCAGTTCTATTATGATTTTTTCACCAGGATGAAAGCATGGAATTCACTTGTCCTGATGACTGGCGAATTTACAGATGATTCGCTTATCAGAAGTTCTCTGAGCTATCTTGCGGATGGAGTTATATATCTGAGCAATGAACCTTTTTACGGGCGTAATATCAGGTATCTCAATGTCCTCAAGATGAGAGGACAGGATTTCTCAGGAGGAAAACATTCCTTTAAAATAACCCCTGACGGATTCAAAGTGTACCCCAGAAAAACACCTGAAGTAAGGACATCCATTCTGAAAGAACGCATTTCTACGGGAATAAAAGGGCTTGACAAGATGACAGATGGAGGTTTCATGCGCGGCTCTGCCGTTTTGCTTTCAGGCTCAAGCGGGACAGGAAAGACCGTGATAGGTACGCAATTCATTGTTAATTGCCTGCTAAAGAACGAGCCTGGAATTATCGTTTCGTTTGAAGAGGATGCTGTACAGATACGGGAAAATTTCCTTAAGTTCGGATGGGACCTGGAAGAATTTGAAAATAAGAATTTACTTAAAATAATCTCGCCTCTTGAATCTGATGTAAGCGAACTTGCGCTCCAGATATATGATACAGTGGAAAAAACAAACGCAAGATGTATGTTATTCGATGGAATAGCCAGACTTCATCGCATGATGCCGCCTCATATCCAGTTCCCCGATTACATGGAAGGACTGGTCAGCGCGTTGAAAAAAATGAATGTTACCGCTGTCTATACGAATGAAACGCAGAACCTGACCGGAACGACAAAAATCACAGGTACGGGAATCTCCCCTACGATGGATACCGTAATACTCCTAAGATACGTGGAAATAAAAAGTGAAATGCGAAAAGCCTTATCTGTGCTCAAGATGCGGGGAAGCGATCATGACAAGGATATAAGGGAGATCATTATCGATAAAAATGGCGTTGAATTAAAAATGCCGTTTTGCGAATATTCCGGTTTGATGTCAGGAAGTCCGGTTAAGACGCCGTCTGATGCTTTCATGGAAGCCTTTAGAAAATGACAGATATCATGGATCTAATATTACTCCAGAAGTTCTTGAATATATATTCGTGGCTCATAGCATGTATTATCATGATTTTTGTGAGTGCAATAGCGCATTTTTATCAGAAGAAATTCGGGACGCGTACATTCTCTGTAATATATATAGTCCCGATAATAGTTCTCATCATACCTGTGATGCAATTATTTCCTAATTTTTCATTTCAGGCGGAATCAATAGAATTCCTGGGTTCATTCAGTTCATTTTTTGCCAGTTATTTCCTTTATAAGAAAATGGTGGGAGTGAAATGAATTTTGAACTGATCGATTCGATCTCGTTCTTATTATTCACTATCATACTCTATTTTTTAAGCGTACTGAGCAGACGGTTTGGCGAGGTCATGGGTATCAGGAAATATTATTATCTTTATTATGCAGGCATGCTATTCACATCTTCAGGTTCTTTTATTATGAGCCTGTCGGTAACAGATCTTGAAAATAGCAGGTTATTGGGATATGCCTTTTTTTCAGTCGGATTGACTCTCGGTCTTTTGGCATCAATAAGATACTGGGGATGGTTGATAAAAGAAATCATCAAGGGATGATCTCTATGAAAATTTTCATCTTATTTTTCCTTATTATTGCATTGATAGCTTCAGGTTGTGTTGAGAAACCGGAAATGCTGAACCTGAGCATAGTGCAGGAACCCGGCATCCCGGAGAATGATACTTCGATAAAAGTCGCGATCGCTTCTGTTATTTCCCCGAAGGAATCTATTAGATATTATGAAGAAATGATACAGTACATTTCAATAAAATTAGGGGGACCTGTGAAGATCGTTCAAAGGCGCACGTACCAGGAAATAAACGACCTTATTAAAAATGGTGAAATAGATTTTGCTTTTGTCTGCAGCGGATCGTATGTCGATGGAAATAAAGAGTTCGGTATGAAGCTTCTCGCAGCGCCGCAGGTATATGGAAGAAACACATATAATTCATATATCATAGTCCACAGGAACAGCAGTTACGTAAACATATCCGAACTGCGCGGCAAAAGATTTGCATTCACTGACCCGTTATCGAATTCAGGAAAACTTTATCCTGCGTACAGACTTAGTCTTATCAATGAAACACCCGAATCCTTTTTTGGAGTGGATGAAAATGGCAGGAATAAGTATTTTTATACATACAGCCACGACAATTCTATTATCGCAGTCGCTGAACGACTTGCAGAAGGCGCAGCTGTTGACAGCCTGGTTTATGAATATATGAAGAAGGAAAAACCCGATATCATATCAAGAACAAGGATAATTGAAGTTTCACCGCCGTTCGCCATTCCTCCCGTTGTAGTTTCAGGAGATATAGACCCGTTCCTGGAGCAAAGGCTCAAAGATATTTTCCTGAATATGGATAAGGATGAAGAAGGAAGAAAGATCCTCTCCAGCGTCATGATCGATAGATTTGTAACTATTAATGATAGTGCTTATAACTCCATCCGTGAAATGAGGGATCGAATCAAATGAAAAGCCTGAGGTTCAAAATTATTGTATCAACATTGTTGATAGGGTTATTGATAATACTCGGCTCTTATCTTGTTATTCAGGATATACAGAAAGGGATTATTGAGGGTGAGTTTCGCGATAAGGGATTTCTGATAGCCAATCATTTGAGACTGGAACTCACCACTCCGGTGCTTACAAATGATCTGATGGAAATAAAGGACTATATAAAAAACCTGAAAAACAGTTACAACGATATCGAATATATTTTTGTGACGGATACCGAAGGTATAGTGATAGTATCCTCCTTTGAGAATGGTTTTCCAGTAGCTCTTCAAAATTTCAGCAAACCTTCAAACGTCCGGAAAGAATTTGTATATTATTCAGATAAGGGGATCATTCACGAGTTCGACGCTCCGCTTTCAGAAGATGTAGGCTATGTCCATGTTGGTTTATCTGAAGCGCGGGTCAGAAAGCAGATACAGGAATCCTCAGATAGACTCGTGTTGCTGGCTATATCGGCATTTGTTCTCTGGGGGGTTTTTATTTTCTTCATCGGGAGATGGCTGACAGAACCTGTGTTGAGGCTTACGGAAGGCGCAAAAAGGATCAATATGGGCATACTTGACCAGAAAATAGAGATTACCTCAAACGATGAACTCGGAGAGCTCGCCTCGACGTTCAATGATATGTCAAAAACCCTTGAGCAGAAAATCAAGGATCTTGTAACCTCAAAAGAACAGACCGAAACAGCACAAAAGTATCTTGAGACACTCTTCGACAGTATCGACGATGGCATCATTGTGCTGAACACCAGCCATGAGATCCTCAGGGTCAATGATTCCATGTTAAAGATGATGAACCTTGCCGAAGAACAAATGATTGGTAAGAGCTGCCATGAAATCATCTTTGGGATCCCTCCATCGCCGCATGAAAAAGAGGACTGCCCTATCAATGGAATGCTGCGCACAAATAAACCCATGAGACTGCTGCATGAGGCTCGTGTCAACGGCGGCAAAAAGATCCTGGAAATCAATAGCTCAATGCTTTCTGACAGGGGGGAGATCAACATAATTTTAGTATTGAGGGATGTGACACAGCAAAAGGCGCTTGAAGCGGAAATTATTGTCAGGAAGGAATTCAATGAAGAGATCCTGAATAATGTCAATCTTGCTATCCACGTTGTAGATAAGGACATGAAGATCCAGGCTGTGAACGATGAATTGATAAAACTCGGCAGGGGCAGGTTCAAAAAAGAAGAGATGATAGACAGAGTTCTTTATGATATATATCCCTTCCTGAAAGAAAAAAATATCGATAAAGAGTATGAATATGTTCAAAGGACAGGCGAGATCTTCCAGAGCGAGGAGAAGACAGAATATATGGGGGATGTTATCTATACAAGCTCAAGCAAGATACCGGTCAGGGACAATAAGGGGAGTGTCGTCCGGATAATTACGGTAATGAAGGATGTGACCGGGCAGAAAAGACTCGAAGAGGAACTGAAGGACTCCTATGAAGAACTCAGATTGACGTATCTGAAGCTAAAGGAACTGTTCCAGATAAAAGAGAATTTCCTATCCAACATGTCGCATGAATTGAGGACGCCGCTCACCTCTATTATGGGATATACAGAATTGATGCTTGATGAAAAGATATCTCCGGAACAGAAACATAAACTTGAAGTGATCTACAGGAATTCTCAGCGATTGTCAAGCTTGATACAGGGGCTGCTTGATACCGCGGTCATTGAATCAAAGAACCTTTCGCTCAATATTCAGACGCTGCCGCTCTATGAGATGATATTTCAGATATCAGATGATGTGAAAATGATTACCGGAATAAAAAAAATACCTGTCAATATAGATATCCCGCGACAACTGACTGTTGAGGGGGACAGGGACAGGCTGATGCAGGTATTTTCAAATATACTGGACAATGCCATAAAATTTACCCTGAAAGGTAATATTAGGATAACAGCAGCCGAGGATAACGAATGGGTTCATATAAAATTCGAAGATACAGGCATTGGAATACCTCAGGATAAGCTTGATAAGATATTTGACAGGTTCTACCAGCTTGATTCTCTTGAAACACCGGGCAGGGGGGGAGCGGGACTGGGTTTATGGATATCAAAAAATATAGTGGAAGCCCATGGCGGTAAGATATGGGCGGAAAGTAAAAATAGGGGAAGCACATTTCATGTTTTGCTGCTAAAAAGGAGATTTAATGGATAAAGACGCCTCACATAAAAAAATTCTTATAGTTGACGATGAACCCGACACGCTTGAACTTGTTAAACTTGTGCTTGAGAGTGGAGGATTTAAAACTGTTTTGGCTGCGAGCGGAAAAGAGGCATTGAATGAATTGGAGGCATCAAAACCAGACCTGGTTCTCCTTGATATTATGATGCCAGATATGGATGGCTGGGAGGTTTTCAGGAAGATAAAAGAGAAAAACGCAAAGATGCCCATCGCCATTTTGACCGCCAAAGCGCAGAATTTTGACAGGCTGCTGGGGCTGCATGTTCTGAAGGCTGATGATTACATTACAAAACCTTTTGGAAAGAATGAATTAATAAGCAGGGTAAGGAAATTAGCGGGTTTAACATAGAACCGACCAAAAATTAATTATCAATACAGGACAATGGTGAAAATTATGCCGGAATCAAAATTTATAGTCCCGTTCTATACTGAAGAACGATGGCAGAACTGGATAAACAAAGTCAAAGAAAGCGGTTTCAAGATAGATGACCAGGAGAAAGGGGCGATCTTTGTTTATATGGAAGATGACGTCGTACTTGCCTGTCTCAAGATAATTGCGAAATATGATAAGAACGCGTTATCAAAAGATGATGCACTGGGCAACATTGCGCAAATGAAGGAAATCGGACTGAAAAAGATCGAGCCCATAAATGAAGATATTGATATTATGCTGGAATCGACGCAGCTCTCTTTGATGGGGGTGTTTGCATCGTGTGAATGCTATGTTGAGAAAGCATTTGAAAAAACCGGTTCATTAGGTAAATTAATAAAGAGCGCCCTGGAGGCTGAAAAGGAGGATAATATGGGCGCAGCGCTGGGGAATGTCGCGGAAATAGGCGCGAATGTCCTTGCAGGTGGGAAGCTTAAAGATAAAGACCTTGAGGATCTCCCGGAAGGGCTTGTCGCAGAATGGCTGGACGGGATAGATTCAATACGCGCAGCCCTGGTTGGCGACACAAGTTATAAAGATGATGAACCTGATGAAGGATAAATTGATGAATAGACACGTATGCCCCGCAGGGGCATACGTGGATGCGCCGCTCCGAAACCCTGCGGGTTCTCGACTCCGCGCACACGTATGCCCTGCGGGGCATACGTGGACACGCCCTCCAGAGGCGTGACTCTGGAGGCTCGCGACTCTGGGCGCTAACAACTATGCAAATTCATGATATTCTGGGTCTTGATCCCGGCGAAATCGTATATTTTGTCGAAGATAGCTATGCAGTCTTAAAAAATAATAGCCTGTCCCTGCAGTATCTGGAGGTCATCCAGAAAGACCCTGAAGCGCATATGGAGGGGGTTCTGGATGAGAATGACCACCTGATAGGTCTTATCCTGTTAAGCCCGGGAAATGACGAGTCCGGGGATGAAAGAGCGGTTTTTACGAACATCGTATCCTCAGTACCTGTTCCAAATGAGAGCAGTAAACATTTTTCTGCTCTTGCCGGGAATTTGAGCTTAAATAAAACGTACATGACCACAATCAAAAAATTCAGGGAAGCAGTAATTGAATACTATTCGAATGCCCTTGTGAACAGGCAGTTATGCGAGAACTGCATAAGCGCCAAAGAGCCCTACGAAATGGTCTATATACCGGGCAGGAATATCAGATTGAAGGCGATACTTGATAAGCATAGACTGCGGGGAGACATCCTGGAGATCTGCTGCGGGAACGGTATGTCCACACTGCCGCTGCATGAAATGGGATATGACCCCCTGACCATAGATCTTGACAGGTGCCAGATATGCCAGGGGCTTGAGCATAAGGTCCTATATCCTGGAAGGACGATAGTTCTTGATGCAACAAGGCTTTCTGAATTTTTTATGGAAAAAAGCTTTGATACCATAGCAGGTTTCATGCTCGGAACGATATACTCTTTTAACAGGGGAATATGGGAAAAAATGATCAGCGAAGCTGTAAAACTCCTTAAACCCGGAGGTATTATCCTGCTTACCGTAAATAAGAAGGAGGAGATGGAAATCCTGTATTCTGCCCTTGAAAGATCCCGTGTCAAAGGGGAAATGATAGATAATACTGATGAAAAGGGTATATACGACCAGTGGGTGTACGTGGGAACCAGATAGTATGCCTCGAGACCGCAGAGATTATTATTACAAGAAAGCAAAGAAGGAGGGTTACCGCTCGCGCGCAGCATATAAACTCAGGCAAATAAGCGAACGGTTCAATCTCATAAATAAAGGGAGCACTGTCGTAGACCTGGGAGCAGCGCCGGGCGGATGGTGCCAGGTCGCGCAGGAACTATCCGGTGGAAAAGTGGTAGGTGTGGATATTCTGCCTATTAAGGAGATGGAAGGCGTGGAGACGATAAAAGGTGATATCCGCCTTGACGCTACTGTTGAAAAGATAAGAGAGCTCATTAATAAAGAGGGCGCGGATGTTGTTCTGTGCGATGCAGCCCCTAACCTGTCAGGGAACTGGAGCTATGACCATGCCCGCTCAATTGACCTTGCATCGTCTGCCCTTGAGTGTGCAAAGAAGATATTGAAACCAGGGGGAGGGTTTGCGGTGAAGGTCTTCCAGGGTGATATGTTCCCGCATTTCCTGAACAAAGTTCGCGGGCTTTTTGAGAAAGTCCAGGCTTTTTCCCCTCAGGCTTCCCGCAAACAGAGCGCAGAGGTATATGTTATTGGAAAGATGCTGATAAATGATGCGGTAAAACTGGATCAGGTATATACCGTTACCATAGAAGATGTGGGGGCAGATGGGGATGGGATCGCGAAAATAAATGATCTTGTGGTTTTCGTGAAAAGAGCAAAAAAGGGGGAAACGCTCAAAATACGGATTCGCGAAATTAAAACCAGATTCGCTTTTGGGGATGAAATTCCGTAACGGATGTCGCGGGACTGTAAAATAGTCTGGTTTTTGACGTAAAATGTTATTATTCTATAGATTTCTTAAGGCTATTACGACCAATATATAAGCTATCAAAATGATTAATTGGTATCTCAAAAGGCACCATCATGAACGTTTTGAGATACTGAACTCAGAGAATATGATAGACGCTATGTTCTGATATTCAACCTGGAGATGTTTGTTGATGAAAATAACTCTCGCGAAAAATTGATAATAAGAGCAAAAGCATATCTGGAAGAAGAAAGCAAAGCCTTGTCCAATGCAGAAAA
>JAYTKX010000014.1:0-20253 GCA_043729865.1 Methanobacteriota archaeon | reverse complement strand
TTTCGATCATAGTCTCCAATCCTGGGATTTATACCCAAGATTGTCAACTGGGGATTTTTAACCCGGAGAAAATGGGGAAATCTAGACCGGTGTTGACACTTGAATCGGGTAACAGGCAATGGTTTACTTGCCCTTAATCTGTTTCAATCCTTGTTTTAGTGGATGTGCCTCTTGAATTATATACTATCGTGAGAATATATGAATTGTTGTCTGTTTCAATCCTTGTTTTAGTGGATGTGCCTCTTGAATGATACAATCTTCTTTCATGCCTGACACCTCATTATTGTTTCAATCCTTGTTTTAGTGGATGTGCCTCTTGAATAATAGTTCTAGTAACATGAAGCTGCTGAAACAGATAGTTTCAATCCTTGTTTTAGTGGATGTGCCTCTTGAATTACATGGCAGACCCAGAAAACCTTGATCCAGAAAAGTTTCAATCCTTGTTTTAGTGGATGTGCCTCTTGAATTTATTTATACTTTGATTAATAATATTTACATGTCAAGTTTCAATCCTTGTTTTAGTGGATGTGCCTCTTGAATCATATTTTATTCTCCTTGTTTGGATCCCAAAAAAAATGTTTCAATCCTTGTTTTAGTGGATGTGCCTCTTGAATACTATTGTCATACAATATTATTACAATGTTTATGAGTTTCAATCCTTGTTTTAGTGGATGTGCCTCTTGAATATCTTCAAAGGAACTCACTGATGCATTAAGACCTCTGTTTCAATCCTTGTTTTAGTGGATGTGCCTCTTGAATAAGGAGACCAGATACTCGGAAAAGCCCGGGCGCCAGCTAGTTTCAATCCTTGTTTTAGTGGATGTGCCTCTTGAATCTGATACATACCCCACTTGGAATAATCAACCAGCAAGTTTCAATCCTTGTTTTAGTGGATGTGCCTCTTGAATTATCTACATATACATCGTTAAGACTAGCTGTGTAAGGTTTCAATCCTTGTTTTAGTGGATGTGCCTCTTGAATAGGTCAGGCTACCGAACATGCTTGTTATTCCATCAAGTTTCAATCCTTGTTTTAGTGGATGTGCCTCTTGAATAAAACCTCATGAAGTTCTTATCAGGCATCAGTATCGAGTTTCAATCCTTGTTTTAGTGGATGTGCCTCTTGAATGAGACCAGATACTCGGAAAAGCCCGGGCGCCAGCTAGTTTCAATCCTTGTTTTAGTGGATGTGCCTCTTGAATTTGTATATGGTACGGAGGAATGAAATATGAGCGAAAGTTTCAATCCTTGTTTTAGTGGATGTGCCTCTTGAATTGTCAATTTTCCAGATCGAAGGCGAGGAAGTTATCGAGTTTCAATCCTTGTTTTAGTGGATGTGCCTCTTGAATTTCAATTTCCGCATTTCTTCCAAAATGGATAGGAGATGTTTCAATCCTTGTTTTAGTGGATGTGCCTCTTGAATCGTTCATGTTCATGAAAACCGGGAACGCCACGGTATGTTTCAATCCTTGTTTTAGTGGATGTGCCTCTTGAATGTGGAAATTGGCGGAGGTATCAACTCAGAAGTATAGTTTCAATCCTTGTTTTAGTGGATGTGCCTCTTGAATATGGTAGATCAAAGTGTACAGGTACGTAAGGGCGAAAGTTTCAATCCTTGTTTTAGTGGATGTGCCTCTTGAATTGTATTTTGTGTTATATGGAAAACAATACTATTGGTTTCAATCCTTGTTTTAGTGGATGTGCCTCTTGAATTATTCAAGCCCCAACAGCGACAGCGCCTGCGTATGGTTTCAATCCTTGTTTTAGTGGATGTGCCTCTTGAATCAAGCTGTGTTTTCGCTGTTCCTGTACCAAGGGATGGTTTCAATCCTTGTTTTAGTGGATGTGCCTCTTGAATATAAATGTGCCTTCCTTCAGTGGTCATTTTGGTATGTTTCAATCCTTGTTTTAGTGGATGTGCCTCTTGAATTTGTGATTATCGTATCATGGGAGATTTCAGACAAAAGTTTCAATCCTTGTTTTAGTGGATGTGCCTCTTGAATTCCAAGCAGAAACGAGACTACTTCTTGGATTTTACAGTTTCAATCCTTGTTTTAGTGGATGTGCCTCTTGAATTTGGGGTTAACAGAATTGTGTTTGTATCAATGAGCTGTTTCAATCCTTGTTTTAGTGGATGTGCCTCTTGAATCCAGGGACGTTCTTTCGGAGCTTTCATATACTTTTGAGTTTCAATCCTTGTTTTAGTGGATGTGCCTCTTGAATAAGCCGGGGCGGAATGGGCAAAGCAGTTCACATGGGAGTTTCAATCCTTGTTTTAGTGGATGTGCCTCTTGAATGCGGATGTTTACCTGGACGGCAGCACGCAGGGAGTGTTTCAATCCTTGTTTTAGTGGATGTGCCTCTTGAATTTCTTTCAGATCCTGAATTTCTGCTTCATTATCCAGTTTCAATCCTTGTTTTAGTGGATGTGCCTCTTGAATAGATGGAAAACTTAACCTATCGAAGATCGGAAACATGTTTCAATCCTTGTTTTAGTGGATGTGCCTCTTGAATACCACAGATTTTCACCAGATTAGGGCAAAATACGTGTTATTATGGCTTATTTCTTGCGCTCAAAATTCTTGCTGCAAAATTATAGATTGGTATATAAAGATAAGAAAATCATACACAGATGTTACTATAACAGCAATCAATGCACTTATTCTTATATTTGGACTTGCCCGGATAAAAGCCTTTGTTAATAATTCCAAGGATTTCATCAATGATATCAAGCCCCTTCTTGAAGTCTTTTTCTGTAAAAATGATCTCTTCGATATGATTATTGCTTCTTGTAAAACAAATGAACCCTTTTTTCACATCGATCTTGTAATTCTCTTTGATCATCATTGCATGAAGCACAAGCTGGAATTTATAAGTCTGGAAGATCACATCCTTGAATTCAGCATACTTATATTCAAAAGGTGCCGCAGTCCCATCATCCAGAAAAAGGATCTCGTCCACGATCCCTTTGATATGATGGTTCTTCGAGGCTATGAAAACGTTTATTTCTTTTCTCACAACACCAAGCTTCTTTCTCAGGTATTCTGTGTTAGTGATCCGCTTTTCATCATGCACTTCCCTGCCTTTTATGACCTTGAACCTCGATCCCTCATGCTGCGGGATGGCAAGACAATGCATGAAATAAATAAAACGCGGACAGAAGAGGTATTCAAGCACATCTGAAATAGTTATCATCGTATCTCCTGTCGGCATAGTCCTCAAAAGAATTTTGTCAATACTTCATCGCTCACAAGCTTCTTATCAAAAGCCTGACCAAGAAGCTTGACCTTCCTGAAAGATTCATCATCCATGGGGAAAACATAAACCGAATCCACATCAGGGTCGATCTCATCTTCACATTCAAGAGCCAGGGAATCTCTTTCGTTCGCATTAAGAGTGCCAAGAAAGACGCTTTTTTGCACTCTGTACAGCCCTTTATCAAGACAAATACGCGCCACATTCTTGCGTGTGGTATTATCCGTAATATCATAAACCACCCAGACCATTGTCATCTCATATCCTCCTTTTATTTTATCAGTCTGTTCGCGATGCTGTGGCATTCCATCTGTATAGTGTTCCTTATCTTTACATTGCGCCCGTTATAATCGATATCTTTATCAAGCGTTTCATTGACCGCTGTTATCAAAACCGCTTTCCCCTCCTTATTCATGTACAGACCACCGGGGATTTTATCAAAAAGCCCCTCATGCACCTGTTTTTTCGAAAAGAGGTTAATAACCGTCCTGTCGATATGTATCCTGAATATCTCGATCAGGTCGAAAACAAAAGATTTCTTATTGTAATTATCGGTATGCAAAAATCCCATGTATGGATCAAGCCCCGCGATGATGCATGCTTTTTCCACCTGTGAATAAAGGACGCCGTATCCGTAGTTGAGGAGGCAGTTGAAGGCATCCTGCGCCGGGTCGCGGCTTCTTCCATTGAATTTCCATAGGTCAGGCATGATGCTGTTCAGAGCCTCAAAATACGTCAGGGACGCCATGCCCTCTGTCCCCATTATCGAGCCGCGCTTCTCATTGAGCGAGCCTTTCATGTTCAAGATGTCTTCTTTCAATTGCCCTATCTTTGCAATGTTCGGCGAAAGTGTATCATAATCATCGGGACGGTTCTTCTTCAGGTCCTTGATAAAATCAAGCTGGTTCCCGATCTTCTGCGCTATCCAGCCGCGCGCCATATTGAACCCAACAGACGAGGCTTCAGCTTCAAGCTGGCGGCGCCGTATAAGAGTTGTGCTTCCCAGCTTGGAATGCCATACCCTGCCATACGGGTCGCCAAAATGGTTGAGGAATACGATATCAATATTGTTCTCAACCGCGAACTCGATAGCGTCCGTGGTGATGGTTGCGGAGGTGGTGATAAGGATGCTGTCCACTTTGTCTGCTGAGACCTCAAAGGTCTTGTCGTCATTCTTCACAAGAAAGCAGTTCTTTTCCTTTTTGAGATACGCGCCACGAGTGTTTATTACGAGTTGCATCCTGTGCCCCCCTGTCCATTTGAAGAAAGCTGCCTGACAGCTCCGAAGCCCCTTGAAACCGATTTCCCTATGCCAAAATAGTCTGGAATTATGAAGTTCACATAAAATCCACCGATAAAAGCCATTAAATTCACGTCTTTCAGCCTCATTTTCCTGATCTTTACCCTTACATCACATTTTATGGTATCTGGCACCTGATAATCCAGTGATTTCGACATGGAAAGCAGATTTCCTATCAGGGTTTTTCTCATAAATTCCTGTGTTTCATCATAATTTTTCATCCCATAATACTTCAAGTAATTCTCCTGGTTGAGCGCAAGCCAGGGGGTGGCGAACTCGTATGAATGGAACTTATCCGACAGCCCAAGCTCCTGGTTCTTTACAGAGATACCCTTCTCCACGATCTCATAAACCTCCTCGCCGAGTTTTATTTCATCGTATTTATCATAAACCTGTTTTAAAACGTCGGCGCCGTCGTTGATGCCGATGACCATGGGCGCGCCGTCTATCATCTTGTACTGCACCAGGGGATAGCGGTAGATGAGTTTATCTGCGCTGTGCTGGTGGAGGAGGGAGTATTCGGTGAATTTGGTGGCAAAGAAACCGCGAAGCTGTGAGGAGGTGCCCTGGATGGGACGGGTGGAGGCGAGGGTGAGGGTGAAGGTTTTGAGGTTCATATTATTAAACTTGAAACCTGACTATCTTCTGCAAATTGGGCTCCAATTATAGAATCATATTTCATTTCACAAAATGTAATGTCTTCATTTGTCTCTTTATGCTTTTGGACATACCAATAAGGCATTTTTACTTCATACATTCTGCGCTGTTTAGGCGGCAATGATAAAACTTCATCTCTAAATGTTGAAGGGATCACAGGAATTTGAAGATATTCAATTTTTCTTGTAACTTCATTTCTATCTTCTCGATTTGGATTATCAAAAATACCCATTAATCTTTGCTGTGTTTTTGAGTATTGATTACTTGCATCAATAAAATTTAGTGATTTTTCAATTTCAATTCCTAAATAGACTTCTTCAACGATTTTGATAAGGTCATTTTCTGTTAATTTTTCGGGGGAATTTTTGAAAATTTCAAAGGAACGCGTTAATAATCCGCTATCGTCAGGGTCATAAATCCTCTTCGATATATCAGATGCTTTGAATATTGATATCCAACTATCTGAGTTTTCTCTCCTTCTATTAACTCTTCCAGCCCTCTGAACTATTGCATCTGGCGGCGCACACTCACAAAACATAACATCAAAATCAATATCCAGGGAAACTTCTACAACTTGAGTTGCAATCAAAAGTTTTTGATGGTCGATTTCTTTCTCTTTTTCTATTCTATCTTTTAAGATGAATTTAGAATGATAACACATCGGGTTCAAATGTTCTAATTTATTAAAAAGCTCTTGACATTTTGCCACATTGTTGACCACAACAAGCGTTTTTATTCCTCTATTAACTGATTTTTCAATTTCAGGAATCGCATCATCAATGGTTTTATCAAATATTTGATAACGATTCCTGCATGAATTCAATAGAGATTCATCTCGTATTATGCTAACATTTGGAAGGACTTTTGAAAATAAGTTAATCAAATACTCTGGCAAAGTTGCGCTCATTAGCATAAAACGAGTTCCTAATTTCGAAAAGTGTTTAATTGATTCGATGATAAGTCCTAACGTCCATGAGTCATATGAATGAATTTCATCAATAATTATTACGCTGTTAGCTGCATTAGCTTCTATCAATGTCCATTTCCCTGTATTGAACCCTGATGCTAATAGTTGATCGATTGTAGCAACTGTCGCCGGGTTAATAAAAGATTTATCAAAAAGGACATTTCTTACATTTTCAGGATTGTCTTCTTCATCCTGAAACATAAAAGAGGCTGTGGAGTGTGTAAGCCCTACATTTCCCTTACTAAAATAATCTTCCAATCTGGTAAAAATACTGTTTGCTGTAACCATTGTTGGCAAAAGATATATCAGTTTTCCTCCGCCCATGTTATGTAAATTATTCAATGCCCATAATAGAGACGCTTCGGTTTTCCCGCTTCCGGTTGGCGCAATCGAAATGATATTACCTAAAGTATGCGCACATTCTTCCTGGAATGGTCTAAGTCCATTAAATTTTATTTTCTTCTCTATACATCGTTTTTCAATCTCTCTAAATAAGTCGTCAGCATGCGTTTTCAAAGAATAGTTAACATCCATTCCGGCTGATCCATGCCAGTCAGCATAATGTAGAATTGCTTTAAGCAGTAAATATATTATACGAGTTGATTCAGAATTTTCTTTTTCAAATATTTTTATAAAAGCACCATCATAACTGATTAATTTACTTGCATCGGCATAAGAATCATATTTATGAATTGGAATTCTTGGTAATGAAAAGCCCTCTTTGAGAAAAATTTCTTCAGCCAACATGAGGGCTTTATTCATTCCATCTTCATAGAAATTAGGTTTTATACTCGTACATTCTCTTGAAAAGGATTGTAAATCAGGATTGATTTTCTTATGATGACCTAAAATTGCTAAAGCCTCAAGTGGTAATAATGTTAGGATTCCATCTTGTTTCCTTAAAGCTACACTTCCTTGAATGGCAAAAGAAAATGATACAAGTTCATGTCTATAGTTTTTTCGATTATTAAATATTTCACCTTTTCTCTTTGCATCCATCATTTTCTGAAAAGGTTCTATATTTTTACCAATATCATGTAATACAACCGTCAAAAGTGAGCTTTTCAAAAAACGTTCCTCATTAAATCCGAATTCTTTGCTTAATCGTTGAATTAGATTTTTTTTGGCTATTACAGTCTCTTTCCATGCGTTATAAGCGGCCTCAATATGAGCCTCATAAGTTTGATCTGGTTTAGCCCAAAAAATTGTATTCATTGAAGGACAACCTTTTTACCATCTATAACATAACCCTCAATTGCATTTTCAATAATTACAGGCGAACTAACAAAGGTAAATGACTTTCTTTCGACCACCCTCCTTTCTTCCCCTTTGAACTCAAATCTGGTTGGCAAAAGAAATACCTGTGGAGTATATACCGTTGTTGTTATAGGAATTGAATTGAAATCAATATCGGGTTTATAAGATTTCGAGACATCCCCTGGTATTATCGTAGACTCAAATTGATTAATTTTTTCTGCATTTACTGATGAAATCTCAGAGATTTTACAAATTTTAAGAAGGTCATCACTATTTCCTGCTGTTAATGCATAAACTGGTGAAAGGATTGCTTCCCTTAATTCTTCAACTGGTTCAATTTTTTCAGATGCAAAATAGATAAAAAAATCATTATAGCAGAGATATTCCCTAATTAAAATACTGTATTGTCTGCGATTTTTTATATCCTCATTTGTATAATTTTTCTCTTTACCAGTTAGTTTCCTGTAATTCCAGAGGTCTTTCATCATCCCTTTATGCTTACCGTACACGCTAACCAAAATATTCTTTTGATCAACATGTTTATGTGCATTTTCTAAGTTTAATCCTAAAGCTGCACCTATCATACCAACAATTGTTGTTTTAGGTGGCAAAGGTAAGGTTTGATGGAATGTATGAGTCTCAGGTATGCGGAAAGAGGCAGTTGTTGCAATCCCTTTAATTGAAAAAAGGAACATACATCTCCTCTATACGTAGTGTTGGTCTATCCATTTTGCTATTTCATCGAAAGCTTCTCCAATAGGTTTCGAATTCTCAAACTCATTAATGAAAACACCTTTTCGTTGCCCAATTACTGAAGCTAAAGTCTCTGATTTGTAATCTTTTAGAGTTTCTTTTATCATATCAACATTTAATTTTTTGCCTTCAACCTGGACGCTTTCGAGAAATATCGGATTCTTGGTTTTAAGCATGGCTGCTGCGATGAATTTCGGAGAAATATCTGCAAGGAATCGGGTTTGTCTCCCTGAAGCCCATAAGTTTTTTATTGCAAGAAGAAGGTCTTTCACTCTTGCTGCTTTTTCTTTATTGTCTAATGGCTTTTCAAAACCATCACCTGATCCAACTCTATCAAGTTCAATAAGAATTGAACCTCTATAAATACCTGAATGAATCTCTGTCTCAAAAATGTTTGGATCGCCGCCAGCTTTCACACTCATATAATTTGTCCCAAAATCAAGATCTGCTTGATACGGAGTAAGAGCTAACAAAGGAGACACACGAACGACAGAAGTACGTTTAGTAGCTTTTCCCTTGGTTTTTCCTTCTGCGCTTTCAGTTCCCATATACCCAAACAAATCATCATCAATATAATTTTCAGGTTCCTGTTTTGTTGTTGCGGCTCCTTTTGATATTTTTGCAGCAACTCCTTCTGATAGCGGTCTTCCTAATACCTCCAATTGATTTCTCAATGCTCTTCTCACCGCCTGAGATGAAACATACGGAAATTGTTCAACACCAACAGATATTTTTTTAATATTTGATATATTATCTGCTTCTTTATCTGATCCATTTAACGAGGCAAATGATACCGGAGTTAAATATGTCAGGGTCAATGCTTTTGCAGTTTTCATGCTTTTACCTCCTTTGTTTCTATATTAATATCTTTATTTTGTTCTTCTCGATTTGCAGCATTAAATGTGTTTAAAGCTGCAATCATACAGAATTGTTTGAATTCTGCAAAATTATCTCTAAAATCTTGCCCTTTATTGTATAAATCTGCTGTTACCAATGCACTATATTTAAGCTGGATTCTATTAATTTCATTAAGAAAATCCTCCGGTTTTCTTGTTTTTCTTAATCTGAAAAGGTCTCCTTTGCCTTTCTTTCCATATGGACCAACACTTTTTCCAATAGTTTTACCTAAGCTAACCGCCGTATCGATTATTTCCTGATTCATTTTGCCTCCTTCTTCATTTAATATTTTCTCATATAATATAACGAAATCATTTATTGGTTTAATATATTGAATTTTAGATTTATTAATTCGAAAAATATGTGGTTCTACAAGTTCCACGATACTTTGCTTTCGTAAAATTCGTTCACATATTCTATTTCTAACAATGGTTTTACTTTCGTTCTTTGGTTGATCAAAATCGATAAAAAGAGTCATTGCATCTTTTATGTTGATTTTATTTCTTTCAAGGTGATCAAATAATCTGAATAGATAAACTGAATCCTGGAAAGGCCATATCATTTTTCCCATTTGCGTGTCACCGAGAGCCTCAGTATATAAGATATAAAATTCAATTGGGGCTTT
Organism: Methanobacteriota archaeon; assembly: GCA_043729865.1. GTDB lineage: Archaea > Halobacteriota > Methanosarcinia > Methanosarcinales > Methanoperedenaceae > Methanoperedens. The sequence continues at coordinate 10,543 of JAYTKX010000014.1, read as the reverse complement.
AGAAAGCGTAATTTCAAATAATTTTTCAAAATCAAGTTCATAATCTTCATTTGTCGAACCAGCTCTTTTTCTGGTCATAACAATTCGATATAATGAATACAAAAAAGAAAACAATTGCTCAAATGGTCTCTGAAAATAACCTCCAAGTTGATGATTAAAATTTCGAAGAAACTTTGGATCTTCTATTTTAATTGCCTGCAAATTAGTAATCACATCGTTCATTTTTTCTAAACTTGGTGAATATGGAAAATACATGTGATAATTCCCATTATTTATAGTATAGAAACCGTTAACAGGAACAAATTTTCCAATGAAATCACACATCCAACAAACTTTCTCTGGTTTGCCACCACATGTATTAAATGAAAGTGCCCCTGAAGACCCGGAAATCATGGGGAAAACTGTACCACCGATTTCGCTTAAATGGGAGGAATTTCCACAAAAAAAACATTTTCCTTTTTCTTTCCCCGTCTTATTTTTCAAATTTATTTCCACCTGTGGTTGTATCGCATTAGGGCCATCTTTAAGAAGACTTGAAGACCCGATTTTTATATCAGTCTCGGCTAGAAAATTATCAAGACGTTCTTGTAAATGTGCATGATCAGCAGGCAGGATTTCCTTTTTTATTTTCTTTCCTGATTCGATTAATTCCTTTTCTTCATATTTTACTTCTTGTTTAGTTGGTCTTGGAGCTTTATTAAAAATTAAACCTGCAATTCCCATTGATTTTACTTTGGGAAAACGAATGAATTTATCCTCTTTGGAATCGTAGTAAAACCCTTTATTCTCTTCTTTTTGCTTCTGGGTAGAAGTATTGTAGTATTGAGCTAAAAGAGAATCATAGGTCTTGTGAAAAAATGTATCTAAATTGGCTTCGGTTCCTTTGAATAAAACTCCATCATCGTTTAATTTTATTTCAACTCCCATTTCTCCAGATTTTTCATTTTTTGCGATTTGATATAATCCCAATAATCCAGAATCCATCCAGAAATGATTTAGTTTTGGAAATTTGACTTCTATTAAAGCTTCATTCAATTCTTATCGCCTCAATCACTTACCATCACCCTCCATCCACACGCTCTCCCGCCTCCAATCCTCACACTCCTCCCCACTCCCATAGGCGGGCTTTACACCATAAGTTCCGATACCTGAATTCAATCTATCATCGCCAGTCACACTACTTTATGCAGTCGCTTTAATCCCGTTTTTATGCGGCTGCTACTTCATGAACCACTTATCTCCTTATATATCTTTTGAAAGCGGAGTGAAAGTGTTTTTTAACGGAAATCAATGGTCACGTCGCATGTGGTATCCGCGTTCATCTGCGGTTTTTTTCGATAGAATGAGATTGCATATTTCCTATCGGCGCCGCAACATTTGAAAATATTTTAATCACGGTTCGTTTTGATATGATATGCTCGCATCACCTGTAAACCTTCTTTCTATGCTCGAACTTATGCAGGATAATAATGTCACTCTTGAACTCATATAGAACCCGAAAAGGCGGAATTCTAACACTTTGGATTTTTTTATCCCTTACCTTCTTTAAATCCTCTTTGAATTCCTCCGTGTATATCAGATTCATGTCCAGATTTCATCAAGCTCGTCAGCGCTTTTTATCTCATGTATTCTGCCTGCTTTGACATCATTTCTGGACCGTTTAATCCCTTTCATAAGGGTTTCATCATTCATTATTTCAATGGTTTCGATCAGAGCTTCCAGTTCATCTTTTAATTTTTTTAAATTATTAAATGCATCAAAGCTTATGACCATCTTATTTTGTGTCATAGTTTCTGGCATAATTATCAACTATCTGGAATCTGTTTGGTATTATATATAAACCAATTGCTTATGAGATAGACCGTATCTCTCTTTAAATCCGCAACCGAATACTTAGATCTGAAACCTTCCCTTACCATATATTCTTCAATTTCCCCGATGGTCAATCCTGCATCATCTGCCGCTTTCGAGATGCTGATCTTACCCTGACCATCTTTTTATCAAACGAAATAAAACTATATATATCTTTCAAGTCGCAATCTGATTGATGGATTTTAAACACTGGGAACCAATATACGAGGAGATACTCCTTGATTTCGGCTGGAGCAGGGAGAAAGATGAGGAGTCTGCTATGCTATTATCCCGCCTTCTCACCAGGAAAGCCAGCAATGTATCCATACTGAAGAAAAAGCTCGAAGGAAAAGATGTTCTGGTATGCGGTAATGCCCTAACGCTCTCAGGCGACCTTGACAGGATCACCGCGGACAAATACGTGATCATCGCCGCTGACGGCGCGACGAGCACGCTTCTTGAAAAAGGGATTGTCCCTGATATCATCGTTACCGACCTTGACGGATATATACCGGACGAAATAGAAGCAGGAAGAAAAGGCGCGTTCATGGTCGTACATGCCCATGGGGATAATATGAAAAGGCTTGAGGCGGTAAAGAATATGGGGGATGTCATCGGAACAACACAGGCAGCGCCGCTGGGTAATGTCCATAACTTCGGCGGGTTGAGCGATGGGGACAGGTGCGTATTTCTCGCGCATGCCTTTGGCGCAGGGAGCATCACGCTTGCAGGATTTGATTTCAATGATGAAAAAGTGACGGAGATGAAGAAGAAGAAACTCAAGTGGACGCAAAAGCTGATAGGGATGATACCGGGGGTCATTGATATCGGGGGAACTTGATACCAGGAGACTTTTTATTATCTTCTAGCTTAAAAAACCACAGAGAATAGAAGTACGGATATTATACCCGTCAAGAATATTGCATCAAATGTACCCGCTCTCCAGTCGAAACCACTTTCACTCCCAGGTCAGGTAATTTTTTCAAGTTCAATATATCAACACCGATCAGGCATCCGAGCGTGCCTATGATATAGGCGATTATAGGACAACCTGACCAATGAGACTCAATCCCATTGCCTGGCATTACAGGCAAATCCGACATGACCTTCTTGACAGGCAGGTTCACATAGCTGCAGAGTAATGACAAAAAAAGGAAATAAAAATATTATATATTAACCACCATAACATCAATACAGCAAAAAATATGCCTATAACTATGAATACTATTCCTATTCCCATGTCCTTAATCCTCTCCATGTACCCTTTTTTCATGTCTTTTCTCCAATTTCTTCCTCATCATGTTCCGGAAACCTGCAGCCGCATATCTTGCAGGTATGGGAGAAGCCATTCTCCGTATGAAAGCACATACCTCCTCCCATACTGACAGTGTGCCCGCAGTGTTTACATCTCATTATTTTACAAATTACATTCCTGTCGCGATCAATACTGCCACGATACCCAGGACAAGGCTCACGAAAAAGCTTGTGATAACGTCCTTCGGAAGAACGCGCCTGAACTTGGGATCATGGAATCCCTCTATCGTTCCGCCCACGCCGTATGATGGAACAACAGCATTAACATAGAAAACTCCCATGGTAAATACACCTGCAACCGCAGCCGCACTTACGCCGCTCATTAATTGACCGTATATGCCTATAAGGACAAAATATATGAGCGCCCCTCCGATCCCGCCAAGCGCAGCGCCTATTACTCCGCTTACAAAACAAACGGTCGGGATTCCCTGCCCCTGAGTACCTTTGGACATATAGGTGTCCTGGCGTTCCCGTGTTATGGGGTCGCGTTTGACCTGCGCTGATGCAAAAGGAACTCCTACACCATAGGCATAGATCAGACTGGCAGCAAGCATTGCACTTGAGATCATTATCATGGAACCCATTGCTCCTGCAGCAAGTACTAAAGACATTGGGGCATTCTCCACATTTGCATACATGTAAGCCGCTGTTATCAACCCCACAAGCCCTGAACCTGCTGCAAGTTCCACTGTCCCAGTTCCTATGCCTGTAGCCTGTGCCATTGCCGCAGGAGCGCCGCCGACAGGCACAAAGTGCACGCCTATGCAAACAAGTGTCCCGCTGATGGCTATCAATAGAATATTTGTCAGTGTTGTCGGATCAAGTAAAGATATATCCACCATTAATATCCCACTCCTTTTTTCTTTATCTTTAATGTGTCCATGTATTGTTTCCTCCTTTGTTTAACAGAAATCACCATAAGTAAACATAGAGCATGGTGAGCCGTTTTGATAGACTATTAAAATTATATGTTATAAATCTTTCTAATTTGTGCTATATTGTTATTGATTATTATTATAATTTCATCGGTTTATAGAAAAAGATAATATCCTCGAAAATAGAATTGAAATACTAAAAAGAGACATCGAGCATGAATGATGAAAAACCGTTTTATAAAAACCTGCGCATTCTGTTAGTCATATTTATAATCCTGGTTTATTTTACAGCCATAATTCCATTCTCCTCAAAAAGTGAGCCCCAGACGAACAAACCATGTATTGAACGGGAAGGTGATTCATTGATGCAGCAGCAGTCCCTGGAGGAAAACATCATGGATCAATTGGACTGCTTATCAGATCCCAATGAACAACTGCTTAAATTATTTATTCTTGGAATAATCAATATCGATGAATTATCAATGTGGGTTCTCGGAGTGAATAGAAGACTTGTCGTTTTGAAAATGATGCACGAAAAAAGATTGATACAGGCATCAGATATAGCAGATTCGACTGAGAGATCATTACAGAACATCAGTTATGCAATGCGGGAACTGGAAGAACATGGACTTATCAAGTGCCTGACCCCCGGAAAACATACATGGAAGAAGTATATTCCAACAGAAAAAGGAACAAAGGTTTTTGAAAAACTGAAGAAAAATAATTTAATTAATTAAATAATTATTCTTTATAATTTAATTGCTGAAGCTACGCTCAACAGAACAAAAATTACATATATCCCCAGAAAAACAGCCCCTTCTTTCCTGTCAATAACATAACCTGATTTTTTAAAAATAATCAGCAGAACAGAGAGCAGCAGCATGAATATGAGTTGAACAAAAATAAGTTCAGTATCTATTCTGATGGGTCTGATAATTGCGGCAGCTCCAAGGACCCACAGTATATTGGCAACATTACTTCCAATGATATTCCCAAGAGCCATAGTCATATAACCCTTCCGCGCAGCCGATACAGAAACAAATAGCTCAGGCAGAGATGTCCCGACAGCCATAAGCACAAGCGCAATAAGATATTCCGATATCCCAAAAGCCGTTGAGAGACCGATTATGGAATTTACAAGAAGATGTGCTCCTATGAGTATTCCAGCCAGTCCAATGAGCACTTCGAATATATTTTTTTCAAATCGTTTTTTTCTATAGTCTCTACACCAAGTTCACGATATTTTTCAATTGCGTTTTTCAGATACAGAATATCATAAGATGTATCCAGCCGCTGTATATCTCGGTGTGTTTTATGACAAGCGGTTTAATAACGCATGTCAGACCCAGGATCAGGGCGATGTTGGTGATATTGCTCCCTATGATATCCCCAATAGCTATTTGACCGTGGTCGATGTAGGAAGCATAGGTATCTGAAGCGAGTTCAGGCAGCGAGGTACCCAGCGCCACAATAGTTATCCCGATGATAAAATCAGAAACTCCAAGCATCTTTGCCAGTTTTGAAGCTCCTTCGGTGAAAATATCGCTGGATTTGATAATAATGGGGATTGAAATAAGGAAAAATATTAAAGTTGAGGTCATTTCTGATGGCATTGTTATCAACCTGAAGCTTTTTATGTCTTTAATACTTCTGATTTCAACTCTTACGAATAATTTTCTTAAATCATTTTATCAGATTTACAGATAAGCGCATGGTTTAAATATGTTGTCATAATTACTAATAAAAAGTCATATAATAAGCTACTGGCAATGCGGTGAGAATCTACTTTCGCATAGCTTTAATTGGAATGAAGATTTATCTTTTTGCCTTGCTCCATTTTTTTGCTTGATAGCCTTTCGATAGCGCGCATGTTCGGGGATTTCGGATTCTCAACTATGAACCCGCTTCTGAGCGCGCCGTAATAAATCGATCTTCCAATATCGCTTTTTATTATCACCGTTGTCCACCCGCTCGGAGACCCTGCACTTCCTACTGAAATGTCAGCATACATAGAAGTAAAGTCCGTGCAGAAGCGGCAGTTGTATCTTACGAACGCATTCAATTCCTTATTTTCTATCAGAATCTTTCTACCATCAGAAAAGATGATGGTTAAGCCATTTTTATTCATCTTGAACTTTTTAGCGCCCTGCATGTCCATCGTTTTTTTCAGGTGGTTTGTCAGTTCGCCATCAAACTGCTCCATGCAGAAAAGCCCGATTGTGAACTCAATAGAATCTGATGGTTCCAGAACCGCTCCATTCACTCCAGACATTTGCAGATTCCTTAGGGCAAGTATCTGGCATGGTGTACCCACGAGTCCAAGCCTTGGACTGTAGCGGAGTCCATTGAAACTATTGTTTTTGGTGAAGGGCAAAAGAGCCTGGTAAGTAGGGGAAGGAGAGTATCGCACCCCTGCCGAGGAGACCAGCTCTTCATACGTTGTAGCAACCATAGGAACTGGTTTCAGGTCTTTAACTCCCGATACCACCGCACCGTTGATAAGCCCTTTACTCAAAGCGTACCAGAGAAGGCTGGTGGTTACTCCTCCATCCTGGCAGACCTTCAGGATGCCCTCGTCTGTACTCCTGGCAGATTGGAAAAGAGCATGTTTGTTATAAATTTCCCATTCTTTTTGGAGTATCTGGGAAGTCTCACATGCTCTGGGGCATACTATGGTGCACAACTGGCAGCTTGCGCACTCCTGTTTCATGACAGGGCGTTCATCAAAGACTATGTTCTCAAGGCGGCACATGACAGTGCATATACTACAGCCTGTGCAGAGCCCCTTATCAATTATGTCAGACTTTAACTTACCAAAGCCGGGTGTTGGGTAGTAATCCAGCATCTTTACCTCCATTTTTCAAAAGTTAATGTTTAAACATGATAATTTATTATACTATATGATAAATTATTTATACCTTGTGGTAGTGTCGGCTTTGATATATTATTAATAATCACTAATAAAAACTCATACAGAGGAGAAAATGTTGTTAAAGAATCCTGCAGGAGAATTGCCCATCATAAGCCCAAGCGCATACGTTAGCGAATCTGCAGTGATAACAGGGAACGTAATTATCGGCGAGCAGGTATTCATAGCCCCGCATGCCAGCATCCGCGCTGATGAGCCGGGCTCTGCAATAATAATAGGGAAAGGCTGCAATATCCAGGATAACGTGATTATCCATGCACTTACGAATACAAAGGTGGTAGTTGGTGATCATACCTCTCTATCCCACGGCTGCATCGTTCACGGACCGGCAGACGTTGGAAAAAACTGTTTTATCGGCTTTGGCGCTGTGATTTTTGATTGTTCGATAGGCGATAGCTGCTTCGTTTCGCACAGGGCGCTGGTCAGGGGCGTAAATATCGCCTCCGGAAGAGCTGTAAAGGACGGCGCTGTGGTAGTGGGGCAAATCGAGGCTGACAGGCTGGAAGAGGTTACTGCTGAACATACAGAATTCGCTTCTTCTGTTGTGAGAACTAATATCATGCTTGCTGAATCGTATCGATCAGTTAAGCATAGCTGAAGTTTAACTTATTATTACAAAATATGATAAATTATTTAAACTCGCAGCACAACATAGATTTTATGAAACTAATCGGGAAAGGTAAGGCTAAAGACATCTACCTTGCTGACAGCGGCGACATAATCTTTGATTTTACAGACCGGGTCACCGCTTTCGATGGTGCGAAGAAGGCGGAATATCCTCACAAAGGAAAGGTGTGTTGCAGCCTGGCAGCCTACTGGTTCAAGATACTTGAAAAAGAAGGCATACCCACGCATTTCAAAAAGAAAATAAACACCAATAGAATGAGCGTTGCGAACCTCAAGATTCTTCCTGTGGAGGTTATCTGGAGGAATTATGTGGCAGGCTCGCTATGGCGGCGCTTTGAGAAAGGCGAGGTAAAGCTGCCTGAGTGCACAGACGCAAGGGAAGGCGCTCCAATTCCAAACGGCATGCTTGAGTTCACAACCAAGTTCGAGGCAGTGGACAGACCAGTGAACACAGAGGAAATTATTTATGAGGGCTGGATGACAGAGACGGAACTGAAGTACATATCCGAGGTTACAGAGAAAGTCAACGACATTATGTTCAGCCGCCTCGGCGAAATACTTCTTGCGGATGAGGTTGGCACGCCCGACGGCTGTCGATTCTGGGACAGGCAGGCGTATATCAGAGGCGAATTCGTGGGTTTAGATAAGGATGTATTCAGGAAAAACAAAGGTGATTTATCTGCTGCCTACCTTGAAATTTTCAACAGAATTACAAAAGATTAATAGCTAATAAGTATATTTTTAAAATAATGGAGATAGACGAACTGACAAAATGGATATTACACCTGAAAAGCATACGTGGAAGAGGTATATTCTGACAAAGAAAGGCACTCAAACATTTGAAAAACTAAGAAAGAATCATCTTATATGAATAATCCGGGGAAGAACGAAAAGTGGTACGCATTTGATATAGGGACAGTTTTTCAACGCTTGCAATCTGCCAGACCGGGTTTGAAGTCGGATGATGTAAAAAATCGGCTTTTGACTTTTGGTTTTAATGAATTGCCTGAAAAGAAAAAGATATCACCTCTCGGGATTTTCCTATCGCAGTTCAAGAATTACCTTATCCTCATCCTTATTGGCGCTGCAATTATCTCAGCCTTCACAGGTGAAACCACCAACGCATTTGTGATACTTTTTATTATCTTATTCATCTCTGTCCTTGGTTTTGTTCAGGAATACAGGGCAGAGCGGGCGATGGAAGCCCTAAAAAAAATGGTCGCCTTTGAAGCAAGAGTACTTCGCGACGGAACACTTAAAAAAGTACCGATAAATGAACTGGTACCAGGAGATATAATCTATATCGAGGCTGGAGACAGGATACCGGCAGATTCAAGGCTGATAGAGGCGATCAATCTTGAAACTGTGGAATCTTCACTGACTGGCGAGTCTCATCCTGTATCAAAATATACGGATGCGTTGAGCTATGATACGCCTGTTGCAGAACAGAAGAATATGGTCTTCATGGGTACAGTTGTGGCAAAGGGCAACGGCATAGCAGTGGTAGCAGGCACGGGGAAAAATACGCAGATAGGCAGCATCGCTCAGATGATCCAGATAGATGATGAAGAGCCACCCCTTAAGAAAAAATTCGGAAAACTTGCCACGCAGCTTGCAAAAATAGTTTTGCTTGCCTGCCTTATCATTTTTATCGCAGGGACGCTGCGCGGGCAGGATATTTCTGGAATGCTGGTAATTGCGGCTGCCCTTGCGGTAGCGGGTATACCAGAGGCTTTGCCATTCATAGTCACAGCCACCCTTGCTATCGGTACACAGAGGATGGCTAAGCGCAATGCGATCATCAGAAGCCTTCCGGCTGTGGAGACTCTTGGCTGCGCCACCGTGATATGCTCTGATAAAACAGGTACGATCACCAGAGGCGAGATGACGGTGAGGGTGGTCTATACGGACGCGAGCATCGAAGTGACAGGCAGCGGCTACATCCCGGAAGGGGAATTCATCAGGGACGGCGCGGCGATCCAGCCGTCGAAGGATGCGCATCTTTCTGAGCTTTTGAAGATCGGGATGATGTGTAATAACTCATTTCTCGATAGTGATGGAGGATGGCGCATAATTGGCGACCCCACAGAGGGCGCTCTGCTTGTAGCTGGAAAAAAAGGAGGCTTGGATGAACGCTATCCCCGCATCACCGAACTTCCATTTGACAGCGAGCGCAGGCTCATGAGCACACTGCATACGACGCCGCAAGGCATTACTGCTTTCATAAAGGGAGCGCCTGAAGTTGTGCTGGAAGCTTGCTCTCATATTTACGAAAATGGCTCTGTCAGGCATCTGGATAGTGAAGACCGCAACAGGATCATGGTGGCATATAAGAAAATGGCGCAGGAGGCGCTGCGTGTTCTTGCCTTTGCAGAAAAGATCTTTGAAGACAAGGGATGCAATGAATATACCACATTCTGCGTGGAACAGGAACTTGTTTTTGTGGGGCTTATGGGAATGATGGACCCACCGAGAAAGGAAGTGATAGACGCCATTGCCACATGCAAGAGCGCGGGAATAAAAATCGTGATGATAACCGGGGATAATAAACTCACAGCAACAGCAGTAGGAAAAACTGTGGGGCTGCTTGACGATGGGGATGTTCTGGAAGGGGACGAGATAGAGAAGATGAATGATGAGGAATTGAGCAGGGCAGCTCGTACTGTTTCTATCTATGCCCGCGCTGCTCCGGCTCACAAATTAAGGATAGTGGACGCCCTGAAGCGCAACGGGCACGTCGTTGCCATGACAGGGGACGGGGTGAATGACGCCCCTGCGCTTAAAAAAGCGGATATCGGTGTAGCCATGGGCATTACGGGCACCGATGTCGCAAGGGAAGCCTCGGATATGGTCATCACGGATGACAATTTCGCGACCATCGTGCATGCTGTTGAAGAAGGTAGGCGGATCTATGATAATATACAGAAAAGCGCCAGTTATCTGCTGT
>JAYTKX010000013.1:0-2913 GCA_043729865.1 Methanobacteriota archaeon | reverse complement strand
TATGTATCCTTGTTCAGGAATGTACTGCTGCCCGTCTGTGAGAGTCCATTTTATGAAATCGTTCACAATACCTGTTGGCTTTCCTTTAGTTACAAGGTTAAGGTCTCTTGCAGGCGGGGAGGGGTACTTACCGGTCCCTATTGCCTCAACGATCTCATCCAGTGTTCCGTAGAAGCTCTCATTTTGATCTATCTTTCCATTCCCGTTCAGGTCAAGGGGTATTATTTCGATGCCTTCAACCGGTTTCCTGGTGTTCGCATCGTATGCGAAGCCGATGTTGTTATAACCGATCCCAAGCTTGTCCTCCCTGACAGCCTGTGCAACTCCGGGGTCACCGTTCACGCCAACGCCCTTGAGGTTTTCCTGTTTGTACTTGCCCAGGTACGCAGCCCATGTCTCTGCAGCGCCGCAGGCATCCGCGCGCGTATATACATTTATCTTATCTGTAGCGCCCGTTCCTGTAGCCTGCCCCCATGTTTTTATGGTTTCATTGATGTATATCTTCTCAAAGATATCCCGTTTTATTCCATTTGCTTTGAGTTGCGCAATTACCGGGTTGTTCTTGTTGACTGTTGGTACTACTGCGTCTTTTGTCACAGATATCCAGTATGCACCCTTTTCCTCTTCAGCGGCTGCAATTTTTCTGGAAACCATGCCAATATCCACAAGTCCGGAAAGTGCATCGGTCATGCCTTTTCCTGCGCCGCCTGCCTGGATATCAAATTTCACGTTGGGATGCAGCTTCTGGTATTCCTCACCCCATTTGAGCATCATGGGATATAAAGCAAAAGCGCCTGAGACGCGTATCGTTCCTTCTGGTTCTTTCACTGACGGCGTCTGTGCGCCGCCAGTTGGCGTAACCTGAGTTTCAGTCTTTGGGTTATCAACACACCCGGATAACAACGCAGCCGTTAGAATTGTGATGAAAATTATTGTTATATATTTTTTGTTCATTAATTCCACCTCGAATTTCTTAAAATCATTTTTCTTATTCCTGCTTATGACAGATAAGCAGTTGTAGATTCGCATATACACATAAATATGCAGAGAAACAGGCGACAATTGTTAATGTGAATACAAAAACCGAATGATTGCGGCAAAGATTGTCTGGAACATCGGATATCAAATTGATTCGGGAGCATCAATAAAAAAAAAGCGTATCTAATTATTCATTAATGCCAGCTTCTGCCCGCTCTGATACGCCTGTTCCAAAGTTAATCTATATTGTTTCATCATATTGTCCACTACTGGTTCAGGGATATTGAAATTTGATGCAAATTCTAATAGTGTTCTCTTATCTGCTTTTAACTGGCCTGGAAACATTAGACCTCCGACTGCAAGTTCTGAAACTACTGTCCCGCCGTTCCCGCACATGAATGCTGAATTCTTCAGGAATTCAATTGTCTCCGCGGTCATTTTGATGTCCGGGTTTCCACAGGTGGCAATCACAACGCTGTTCCTCTTACCAGGGATACGGCATTTTATTTCCGGGGGATTTCTTCCAGGTGTTATGATTATCTGTGATACCAGCCTGTCAAATAAATTCTTGAATTGACCCGGGACATGCCTGATATATACCGGAGATGCAAGCACAAGACCGTCGGCTTCTGCTATTTTATGAATTACCATTGCAAGATCATCGTTAGAATCCTCTTTTGTTACCCTGCAAACACCAGTCTGCCTGCATTCCATGCACCCGGTACAAAATGCAAGATCCAGATCGCTTATGTTTATTTTTTCAACTGCTGCTCCGCTTGATGCTGCTCCTTTTAAAACCATGTCCACCAGAATGTCAGTGCTGCTGCCTTTCTTTGGACTGCCTGCAATTCCTAATATTTTCATGTTATTCCTCTTTGAATTGATCATGTTGAGATCAGATGTATAGCATACCCAATAATAGTATTTAAATATATCGTACATCCAATATATGCATGTGACAGAGGATAATTGCCAAAAAGAAAATTGCCCGCCAGACTCCTGTGATATGAGGGGGATGCTTTCGTTTTTGATAATGTGGTTCCTCTCAAAAAGACCAATGTATGGTGAGGAGATAGCGCAGGAACTTGAAAAAATGAAAGGAAGTAAACCCACTCCAGGCACGATATATCCTGCATTAAAACATCTTCAGAATGATGGTCTTGTAACATCACAGAAAGATGGGAGGAATATTATCTATTCCCTCACAGAAAAAGGCAAAACAACATCAAAAAAGGCATTTGAATATTTTTGCAGCATGTTTGAACCAGTTTTTAAGGATTGCATAGAAGCAAAAAATCATAAAAAGAACTGAATTATTAATACGGGGCATCCGATTAAGAAGATGCAAAATAAATATGAAACCGGAAGATTATCAGGAAATAATAACGCGAAAGGATGCTGGATTAATCACAATGCGTAAGCATCCAATTTTGGATTTAGAGATATGCAATTATACCCCAAAAACCCAGTATAATAAGTTGATTACCGAAAGTTACATAAAATCCTTACTGGCTTTTCTGCTAAAGATGTTTGGGATGCGCTAAGACAAGGAAAAACCTTAGATGACCTGCTCAATATAGTCCCTGATGAATTTTATCAGTGGGTTAAAAGAACAGAAGTAGAGTTACTGAAATCAAAAAATAAAATCATTGAGGATGCTACGGCAATATATCAAGAAGCTGGTAAACTGTCATCCCGCAAAGAACAAGCTCTATATATCCTGAAAGCCATCGAAGGAGAAAATAAAGGCTTGAATGGAGTGGTTTTCAGTATGCTTGACGGTAAAATGGAAAAAGCAGATGAGGCAGCATGGAAGATAATAGAACCCAACGCTGATAAGGTGATGATGAGAGATGATGCGTAGTTTTCTATCGATGAACAGTCACGGTATACCCCGGACAAATAGTACGATGCCTGTATATAGTGGTTTTTAAG
>JAYTKX010000012.1:0-7538 GCA_043729865.1 Methanobacteriota archaeon | reverse complement strand
AATGCTTCGATGCATGATGTTTTTTGTAAGAAAATGTTGTATTGAGGATCAGGACATTATATAAAATTAGTAAAAGTTAGGTACTTTTCCGACAATCTCTAAATAAATTAAATCTTATTAAAGATGATACGCTGTTAAGAGCGGTTGATGTATTATTCTGCGATAATAATTCTCTTGAGGTCCAGGCAGCAGTTTTTGCTGGGGTGGATAAATTTACATTTCTAGATATTAAGCAGTTTAAAGGTAATATCTTCAATTTACTCGAACAGTCTGAGTCGTATATTAAAGAACATATGAGTGTATATTGAACGACTTCGAAACACCCCTACACATCTGTGCCGGCTTCGATATTTTGGCGGTGATCAGTGGGGTTTTGCATTTTACACTTACAGCAATGAGAAGTATGAATTGTCCGTTTACCCTGATGGCGAGTTCCTTGGTAAACCAGAAGATGCATTCCTAGCATCGGCTGTTTATCTATATGATAAATCGTAGTAAAAAAAGATTTAATACAAAAATATAGTAGTATATACATAAAAATAAATCAGCAACGTGCGGAGGTAGCCAAGCGGTCAAAGGCGACAGACTCAAGATCTATTCTCGCAGGAGTTCGAGGGTTCAAATCCCTTCCCCCGCACTGAATCAAAACATTCTTATCTTTTTACACTGTAAATGAACCTAATGGGAACTCAAATGATCCAATCCTCAAGCTCCCTCAAAGGAAAAACCATCGTCCTCGGGATAACAGGAAGCATCGCCGCTGTCCGCTGCGTTGAGCTTGCGCGTGAACTCATGCGGCACGGTGCGGACGTGCATGCGGTCATGACAAAGGATGCACAGAGAATACTTCATCCTGAAGCGATGAAATACGCTACCGAGAACCGGGTGATCACCGAGATAACCGGAGATGTGGAGCATGTGGGATTTTGCGGCATGGGCGGGAAGGCATCAATTCTTCTTATCGCGCCCTGTACAGCGAACACTATCGGGAAAATAGCTCATGGTATTGACGATACAACGGTAACGACATTCGCAACGACTGCTTTTGGTTCGGGTATCCCGATAATGATCGTCCCTGCGATGCATGAGTCCATGTACAACCACCCTATCGTTATCGAGAACATCGGAAAACTTGATGGACTCGGGGTGGAGTTCATCAATCCTGTACTGGATGAGGGCGCGGCTAAGATCGCATCTACAGATGAGATAGTACTTCGCGTCGAGAGGGCGCTCTCTAAAAAGACGCTTGCAGGAAAGCGCATCCTCATCACCGGAGGCGCGACTGCGGAAGCCATTGACCCGATAAGGATGATCACGAACCGCGCATCCGGGAAGACGGGAGTGGAACTGGCGCTTGAAGCGTTCAGGAGGGGCGCAGATGTCACGCTTGTCCACAGGGGATGCATGGGGATCCAGGGGATATGCGAGTTTAACGTGGAAAGCGCTTCGGATATGACAGGGACGGTGATCGAGGAACTGGGCAAGGGATACGACATCCTTATCAGTGCGGCTGCAATATCGGATTTTACGCTCAAGCCATTCAAAGACAAGATAAAGTCGGGAAAAGAGGTAAGTATTGTATTGAAACCTGCGCCAAAGCTCATAAAGGAGGTGCGAAGGAAATATCCTGACCTTAAGATAATAGGTTTCAAGGCTGAGACCGGGGTTACGGAGGATGAACTGATAAAGCGGGCGCGGGTCTCGATGGAGGCATCGAAACTCAGCATGGTGGTTGCTAATGATGTTTCTTCAGGCGGGATGGGAACTGATGATAACGAGGTCTATCTCATAGACACGGGTATAAGGCGCGTCAGCGGAACCAAGAGGGAGATAGCTGTGGAGATCATGGATAAGGTAGAGGCGCTCATTTAAGATGAAGATAATAACCATCGAACCGTGCTTTACGAGGGGGGAGGAAGACCTGTTCAGCGGGGAGGCTGAACTCGGTAGTGTAAAGATAACCCCGCAGGCTGTAGAGGAGTTGAAGAAGCACTTCGATGGAGTGCAGGTCACGCCTGACGGCGAGATGCTGGTGCTTACGAACTTACCGGTCGAGAAGATCATAGTTTTCAATACCGGACGCGCGATAATAAGGCGGATCGCGGGAAAGGAAACAGCGGAAGAGAGGTTTGCGATGCTGGAGAGGGTGCTGGGGGGTAATGGTTAAGCGGGAAGTCTCCATTTTTTAGGGAATACTCAAGTCAATGACCCCGACCGAGGTCGGAGGCATCTGTGTCATAGCTTGATGTTTGTTATTGTTTATTTGATACTATGGCTTTCGTCAGCCAGGAGCACGAAAAAATCAATGTGGTTATTACCCACCGATTTTGACGTATATTAAAACTGTCCAATTTGATTTTTGGCTTATTGTCTTCGAAAGTCAATTTTATTTTTGAATGACATACTTTTAAAAGAGAATTTTCGGGCACAAGTTCATGAAAAATATTATTTACATGCTTAGTTAAAATCTTTTCACAATTTATCTTAAGTGTGTCTACATCAGCATCCTTATTTAATTCACATTCTATGGTATGCCCTTGCTTCAAGCGCTCATTTAATTTTTCAAGGATGCTTTTTTCACAGCAATGTTCGATTCTTTCTGATAAAGCACTATACAGAATTTCAAATAGAGGATTGCTAAGGTACCAAGAAATAGATTCAGGATATGCATCTAAAAATAGAAACCTAGCAGCAACTTCGTGATTCTCATAAGCATTTTTAACAATGGCATTAAGAATTGCCTTTGCAATTCCCGATTTTTGATATCGTTTATCAACCACAAAGCGAGTTAGAAATAGAGCTGGATAACTTTTTAAAATTTGATACTCTTCTTCCACGTTAATACTCTGTTCTTTTATGGCGTTCATAGCTAAACTATAATATGCTATACATATACCATTTTTAATAAATATATTGGTTCTTGATAAATTATTTTGATTATATCTTGGAGCATCTTTTTTTAAGAAATCATTCAATTTTTTAAAATTGTTATTTTTTGATGCACAACAATCAAAGTCTTTAACAGTTTCCAGCCACTTTTCGGTAAAGAAATGTTTTTCATAGCTTTTAAGTGGCATAAATAAAAAAAGTAATAAGAATTATTTTAACATTGAACTAGAACCCAAAGCCCATTTACGAATTTCTAAAATCTCCTCATGGGTAAGTTCACGAATCTGACATGGTTAACGGGCAATGTCTCAGAGGAGGAGATGCGCCATGAGCATGCCCTGGAATATGAAGCGGCGATGAAGGATCAGGAACTCCGTATGAACCTATTTGCAGATCATTCCTTCGAACTTGCCTTTTGCCGTACCATCCGAATATGTCGCGCCAAATATGTTCAGATAGCCTGTACTGTGAGCGTAATCCCCTGTCCCGCCTGTGACTGTGAGTAGAGATGATAGATTTCCGAAAGGCACTTCAAGAGCGCCGGCATCTGTGAGATTAAGCTCATCGGGAATGCCTGCGCCAGGAGCGAAAAACCGCGAGACGAAATCGCAGTTGTTATATTCCACAGCAATAATGAATTTTTGGTTGTGAATCCGAAGGGATTTAGTATAAGAAGATGAATATTAAACCGATGAAAGAACTGCTCGTATCTTTATCGCAGAAAAACAGGTATAACAGGTTCCTGAAAAACAAGGTCGAACTCCGCTGCAAATGCGGCTACCTGGAGACGATTAGTTATTATGATTTCCTGTCAGGCGGTGAGTTCAATATAGGGCAGCCATCTTCCATTATCAGTCCTTTCATTTCCGAATCCATTTATGATGAGACCATTACTGCCACGCCTATTCACCTGACAAAAAAATGTCCTGAATGCGGCGAAGAGATCACTGCCGTGTTCCCTTTATCTGTGGAAAACCTGATACCCATCCTGCAGGTACAGCCGCCTGACCCGCAGATGTACGGGTGATAACATGGATGTCATTGAAGCAATAAAATCAAGGCGCAGCTGACTCATTACGGTTCTATCATAAAGAACGCTCCTGTATTGATAGCGGTCTTTCTTGACAGGAACGAAATGTATGTTTTTCGGGAAAGGTTCGGCAGGGCTGGTAGGTATTTTTTTTATTGCCAACATTGTTATGATGATAATAGTAATAATATATACTACAGTTAATATTATATACTGTATTGTGCATTTACAATTATTACAGATACTCTAAAAATGTAAAAGAGGAATTAAATAATGGGAATTCTCGATGTAACAGAAGAACAAATATTCAAAACGCTTGGGAAAGGCAGAGATCCAAACTATAAACCCATTAAAATAGCAGACCACATAAAAAAGGTTGAACCTTTCGATTTCTCTCGATTGCTGAAATAGATTTCATACATTTGTTCTTATTTAGATCCTCTCAGAGAGCAAACTTTTTCCCGGGGTTTCAGTACCCTTTTTCTCGATCTCCCTTAGCTCAAAAAATGATATAGTTTTTGCCCCGACCTTTTTACGGGTGTACATCAGCTGCCCTCCTTTTTTAAGGAAAAGAGAATACACTTCTTCGAACTGCGCTTTCTCCTCATCCGTAAGTTCGATGGAAGACATCTTCCCGGATATGTGATTTATCGCCATCATCACATTTACTTCCCTGACCCTTTTCAGTTTTTCCTTATCCTCTTCGTTCTTTACATATACACTTCTTTTGAGTTCCGTAGACCAGCCCACGAGTTCTCTCCTGAACTCGACAAAGGTTATGGGGACATATTCCCCTTCTTTTGGTTTCGAGAACAGTTTGCTTAAATGATATTCGTCCATTTACCTGAATCTCGCAATCGTTTCGCACATAAGGTTCACAGTATCCTTTACTGTCTTTAAACCTACCTCATCTGATTCCACAGGCTTGAAAGCTATCCCGCCGAAATGCGACATATCCCCAACAACTATCATTCCGTGTATGTGCATCCATGAGTGCATCGCCTGTATAGTGAATTCCTGCCCGCCGTTGCGGGAGCCACCCACTGCTATAGCCCCGCCAACTTTTCCTTTCAGCAAAAGCCCGTTCCTTCGCAAAAGGATGGTGCGGTCAAAAAGAGCCTTAACCTGCGCTGTCACGCTGCCAAAGAATACTGGTGAAGATACGATGATGGCGTCGCTTGCCTCAAGCTTTTCATAGATGCCAGCCATATCGTCATCGATAGGGCAAACTTTCTCTTTCTTACACACCCCGCAGTCATCGCACGGTAAGACTTTAAGTTTTGACAGTAATATTTTGTCCGTCTGGAATCCTTTCTCTTTCGCAATGCCAAGAGCAATTTCAATTAACTTCTCATTGTTGCCTCCGGGGTTCGGACTTCCTGAAATACCTGTTATTTTCATAGATATCACAACATCTTCAAACGATTTAACAGCTCTCTTATGCTCATACAGAGGATGACAGACCTCTCTATCATCAGGTTCACAGTGCCTTCGATACCAAGTGTCCTGAAATCAGTCCTGAGTCCAAGTATTGACTTACCCCGCGCATACGCATATCCTATCTCCCAGGCCGTACCTGAATCAACATCAGCCCCGTCCACGACTGCGACGATTATGTCTGAGCTCTCTATCGCAGCCTCGTTCTTACTGAAGATAATGCTCTGCCTGTCATCCCTGTCCTTCACGTTATTTGAGTCCTCCTGAGGCAGAAAGACATTGAAGCCAGAGCTTTTTATCTCATCACGCAGCATGCGGTTAAAATCGAGTTCGGCTTCCGAAAAAAGAGGCGCTGCAAGATAAACGGTTCTCATATGTTCCTGATAGTCCTGTCAGGCAAATAAGTTTTCTAAATTTTTCTCCTGGAGCCGCCATTAAAGATATCTATATATTGATTCAAAAATAATAGTGTAGATGTATGAGTATTGAATTTACCGGAGTTAATAAAGACACAGCATCAGGGGAGTTCAAAAATTTTCTTGAATCATTCCCTGAAGGGACTATATTCAAGATGGTGATAAATTCAAAACGCGGCTACCTGAGGGTCAAGACAAAAAATGCCAGTAAGAGCAGATGGAGAAAACTGATCGGAAAACTCAGGATACGAAAATCAAAAGTGCAGTAGATCAAGGGCGATATCGCCAAGGGCATATGCGATCAAAACAATCAGAGTGAAGACAATAATTAAATTGATCTGTTTGCTTTTATTATAAAAGATGGTTTTCATCATTGAGGTGAAGAGCAGTAGTAACATGCCAAAAATGATGCCAAGACCAATGCGCAGTGCGACGTCCTTAAGAACCTGAATCACAGGCTATAATTGAAATACACGATATTTAGTTCTGCTTATTACTATATCCTTTCCTGAAATAATTGTCTCATTCTAAACGAAAGATTAATGATTAGCCGTTATTAAAAAAATGTGGTAGATAAATGGTTTACATCCCATCCATCTCCATTATATCCCACATTCCCATCATACCGATGTCCTCGTGCTCAACTATATGGCAGTGGAACATCGTCCGGGATCGCCGCCTTTTATGGAAAGTATCTGCGAAGAGTCTGCTGTGAGACCGTGTATATGCGGATGGTAGAAATTCAAAGTCCCTGCTTCCTGTAGTGAGAGATCGTATGAATAATTATAAATTTCACCAGGCATGAGATGCAGGTGTGCAGCGTCCGAGGGTTCTTTTGGAGATACATGCCACCCGTGGGTATGGATATTTGAAACGTTCTTTGTAAATCCCAGATTGACCTCAACTACTCCTGATATGTAGCTCAAATTCTGCACTTCAATCGGATCTTTGAAAATTTCACCTGGTGGAGGATCCAAGTCTTATTTTGTTCGGATTTTCATGATCATTCCGGACCTAAGTTTATATGAATCCGAATATTGATCCCCCAATTTAATTTCAAAATAACACTATATTCTGATAATACTTATAGATTCTGGTGATTTTCGATAATTTTCGAATCGGTTGTTAACATAAACTATTCAAACAAAGCAAACCAAATAACACATCATGGATAATGAAATCATCATAGGTATCAGCGGCGCATCAGGGGTGCAGTACGGGATACGCCTGCTTGAAACCTTAAAGAAAAAAAAAGGGGTCAAGACACATTTAGTCCTATCAGATTCCGCAAAACAGCTTATAAATATAGAGACCGATCACCCGATTAGTGATATTGAAAAACTTGCTGACCATGTTTACGGGGATGATGATTTCACTGCCCCAATAGCGAGCGGTTCCCACAGGTCAAAAGGCATGATAGTGGCGCCTTGCAGTATGAAGACACTTGCTTCAATTGCTGTCGGGATGTCGGATACGCTTATCTCACGCGCTGCCGATGTCTGCCTGAAAGAGAAGCGACCTCTTGTTCTAATGGTGCGCGAGACCCCGCTTAATCTGATACATATAGAGAACATGGAAAGAGCCGCCAGGGCAGGAGCCATCATTCTTCCAGCTTCTCCTGCATTCTATCCAAAGCCTGAATCTATTGACGATATGATCGATTTTATGGCTGGGCGCGCTCTTGACCTTCTTGGCATAGAGCATAACCTCTACAAGCGGTGGCGTGAATGAGTTTGCGGGGATTCTTAGATCAGCTCAGGGAGGAA
>JAYTKX010000011.1:0-15359 GCA_043729865.1 Methanobacteriota archaeon | reverse complement strand
ACCCTGCTGAACGAGGTCTTTCCCACGAACGACTGCTCGCTGTGCGTTCTTGCCCCGAAGATGTCTGATGTGCAGAACAATCCCAATATCACGCTGTATACATATTCCGAGATAACGAAAATAGAAGGCAGGACAGGCAACTTCAAAATAACCGGTGTGAAAAAGCCCAGGTACATCGACGAGAAAAAATGCAAGGGCTGCATAGATATCTGTGCCAGCGTATGTCCGGTAGATGTGCCTAACCAGTTCGATTTCGGGATAGGCAGGCGAAAATCCATTTATATCCCGTTTGCGCAGGCCGTGCCTCTGGTAGCCTGCATAGATGAACACTGTGTTGGCTGTGACCTGTGCAGGCTCGCATGTCCTGCCGAAGCAGTGGATTTTGCACAGAAACCCGAGGAATTCACTTTCGATGTGGGAGCTGTGATACTTGCCACAGGGTACCAGCCATTCGATGCTGCCCGCAAGGAGGAATATGGATACGGGCGTTATAAGGATGTCATAACCAATCTTGAACTTGAGCGGATGCTCAGCGCAGCCGGTCCCACGCACGGCAGGGTGGTTTCTCCATCAACGAATGCGGATGTCAAACGCGTCGCCTTTATTCTTTGCGTCGGCTCCAGGGATGAACAGGTGGGAAATCCCTATTGTTCAAAGGTATGCTGCATGGCATCTATTAAGAATGCCACGAAGATAGCCGAACTATATCCCGACGCAAAAGTCTCGATACACTATATTGATATCAGGGCTGGCGGCGAAGGTTATGAGGAATACTACCGCCGCGCTCAGGAGATGGGTGTATCCTTCGTGCGCGGGCGCGTTGCTGAGGTCGAAGGATCAGACGGCAGGACGATCATTCATTATGAGGACACGCTTTCAGGAGAAACGGTACATGAAGCCTGCGACCTTGTTGTTCTTGCTGTTGGCATGGAGGCGAATAAGGATACTGAGACTCTCGGGAAAATGCTGAACCTGTCCACACGACCTGACAGGTTCCTCCAGAGCGCGCATCCCAAGATGAGACCTGTGCAGACCCATATCAGAGGCGTGTTCATCGCAGGATGCGCGGGCGGACCCAAGGAGATACAGGTTTCGATAGAGCAGGGAAGCGCAGCCGCTGCAAAGGCAGATGCACTGCTTCGCTGGGGGGAGATAGAGGTCGAGCCGGCAAGCGCGTATGTGCTCCCTGAGCTGTGCGATGGATGCCGGATATGCGAGTCGGTCTGCAGTCTTGGGCGAGTCAAGGTGATAAACGGAAAGGCAACGGTTGATGAAGTTGCCTGCCGCGGATGCGGCGCATGCAGCGCTGCGTGTCCTAATGGGGCGCTTCAGACCCGGAATTATACTGATGACCAGATAATGGCGCAGATAGTTGAAGCCACGCGCGAGATACACGAATCCCCACTCGTGATAGGCTTCCTGTGCCACTGGTGTTCATACGCAGCCGCAGACCTTGCGGGATCCCTGCGATTGCAGTATCCCACCAACCTGCGTAATATAAGGTTGTTGTGCGCAGGGAGGGTGAACCCTTCATTTGTTCTTGAAGCGCTGCGGCGGGGAGCGGACGGCGTGCTCGTTGCAGGATGCAGACCTGGAGAATGCCACTATACCATTGGCAACTACTGCGCGATGCAGAGGTTGAACGTGCTTTCCAAATTGCTCGTTGACCTTGGATTTGACGAGAGGCGTCTGCGGGTAGAATGGCTTGCAGCAAGTGAAGGCAGGAAGTTCGCCGGGATAGTTAAGGACTATGTTGAACAACTAAAAGAAATAGGTCCGGTAGGCAGCGAACTCAAGGGATGACATGACTGAGGAAAAACTGGAAGTCACAGTTGACAGCGAGGTCAGGGATTCGCATTTCCTGTACACGCAAAAGACGGGTAAGTCAAAAAAGCTGCTTGATTATGATTACAAGCGCTGCAATGGCTGCGGCATCTGCATTGAGATTTGCCCGAAAAAAGCCATCGAGGCAGGACCCCTGGTAGAAATAGCTACAGGAATGGATGCCCCGCCTGTTATCATTGACCATACAAAATGCTCGTTCTGCGGCATGTGTGCAGCCTTCTGCCCTGTAAAAGCGGTCAGGATGTCGGTGAATGATAAGGACATCCTTGAATTTACAGAGTTCCCGCATCTTGATTCAAGCGTAATATTTAATGATAAGTGCCTGCCATGTCTGCTCTGTAAGAAAGCATGTCCGGAAGAAGCCATAAGCGTGGAGTTCACTTTCCCGAAAAAAGAGACCGTGGCGCCCTTCAAGGCTGGCAGGAAGGGCGAGATAGAAGTGGACATGGAGAAATGCACCCTGTGCGGCGCATGCGCCGAGTTCTGCCCTGCTTTCGTGCTTGTGGAGAGAAAATCAACGGCTGACGCGCTTGTGCCTTTTGAAAACCTCCTTGTTGACCGCGAAAAGTGCGACTACTGCGGCATCTGCGTCCCTTTCTGCCCTGAAGATGCAATTAAGGTAAAAGGGGACTTTTTCGGGGAAGCGCCAGAGCTCGCCGGAAATATCAAAGTGGATAATAACAAGTGCACCCGGTGCGGCTGGTGCGAGGCAGTATGTCCTTATGATGCAGCAAAGGTAACAAAACCTTTCGAGGGCGATATAGAGCTGATAGAAGCAAAACTCAAAGGCTGCGACCCTGTGGGATGCCACGGGTGTTTCAATGTCTGTCCCTCGAAGGCATGGATCATACCGAAAGATAAGAAAATTGACGTGGTGAGGGATTTCTGCACTTACTGCGGCGCGTGCGAGAAAGCATGTCATGTTAAGGCAATAGGTGTGAAAAGGACAGCGGCAAAGCATACTGAAATAAAAGATACTCCATGGGCAAAGGAATGGAAGGATGCGATCATTTGCCTGACCACGGATCAGAGGGGAAGACCCGATGTGTCGCGCACGTTGAGCGTTGAAAAGGCAGAGAGGAAAGTAGAGCCTCCTGTTACCATACGTGAAGTTAATGGAAAGCTTAAGTTAGTGGATGAAAGGATTTCAGGACTGCTGCCGCTCCTGGGCAGTAAACAGGTAAGGCGAGCCTGGGAGAAGAAGGATGCGAAGGTGGCGGCGCAGGAGATCAGGAAGAGGATGATGGAACAGAAATGACTATCCTTAACCTATAACGCATTATTTCCGGAAATTGTTCCGATTATCGCTGCAAGAGGGCTACATCTTTTTTCTGCCAAATAGTTGGACTGCTGCCATAACTAATACTGAAAAAACTATCTCGAACCCCGTAGTAGATTTCGGTTCTTTACTCTTGTTCATTTCTTCCAGGAGTTTTCTTTGCGCTTCTTCGTATTGCCGGGCTGCTTCTTCATTTCTTTTTCGGGTCTCAAGTGCAGCTTCTTCGCATTCCAGGCATCTGGTCTTAGTATATTTTATATTAACTTCTGCACTACGACCAGGTGACGCCCCATTATTTGGAAGATATGTATTATCTTCAACAATATAATATGTGCCGTCAGCAGGGATTTCAAATGAGTAATTTATATATATCAAATTCATCCCTTTTCCAATAGAATATGAATTGAATTTTCTTGAAATGCCGCTTTGCATCATAGACTGATAGTCTGCAAAATCCTCAGAATTCAATAAGAACATGTCTATTGAATCTCCGCTCACCACTTCTATGGTTACATCAACTGTATTGGTATTGATTCCCTGGAATTTGTAAACAAGATATTCATTTATTGGAATTTTTCTCGTTTCAGACCAATGATCCAATGTTATTTCTCTGATAGTTTCTTTCGATTCGGTTATCGCTAATGCAGGTGATATTAATTGAGTTAACACGATCAGTGCAATTAAAACTATTTTTTTCATTTTAATTCACATCCGATTTCATACTTTATCCAGATTTGAAGTAAAGTAATGGTCAGTTTAAATAATTAATACTATAATTATTATGATAGAATATATACATTACCTTGCTCATGACAAAGAACTTTGTCTATCTTCCTCATCACGATCCCTTCAGCCACCTTCGGTAAAAAAAGCGTAGACTTCTGGGGAAAATTCTTTTGCTCTACGAATGCCTTTCTCTCAACGTCCTTTATGGAAAAAGGATTCAGGAGAAAAGCCACATAGAATTCCCCGCTATCCACTCTGGCTACCGCCTCGTCAGGACTTGCATTGAACGACACATCCTCTTCAGGCTTTCCCCTGATCACTGGATTTATTAACCAGTCATGAAGAACTATCAGGTCAAGCCCCACTATTTCACCCCGCTTTTTTGAAAGCTCCCTGACTTCGTTCTCATCAGCCCTTAATATCCTGAATTTTTTCCCGTCGTACATGCCAACCTTAACATCATACTCACTGCTGCGAAGCCTGAGCTTTGAATAGAACTCCTCACCGCCCCCACCCTCCCAATCAACCGAAAATTTCTCTCTTATCCTGTTTTCAAGGTTCCCAGGGTTAAAATTCCTCACCGCCCTGTGCCACGGGAGCAGTTGCAGCGCCCTGTCGCCTCCTTCCAGAAGCATCATCATGGTATATTCGACACCGTCATTTTCCCGCATCATGTTCGAGGCTGTGTACCTGTGATGCCCGTCCAGGATAAGGATCTTCAGTCCGGATACCATCTTCATGACTTTATCGATGAGAGCATTATCCGTAACCTCCCACATAAGATGCCTGCTGCCATTTAAGGTAACATCTACAAGAGGCGGTTTTTCCGGATCGGGTACAAAATTCGGGCGCCTGAAGCCCAGGTATTCCTCGAATAGGTTATTGAGGGCATGGTCAGGCATGCTGTATTCAGCTGCTATGGGTGAGAAATTCATCATTGCGGATTTCATCAGCCTGTACCTCTCTTTTGTATTTATCTCAAAGATGTTCTCATGACCCACGATGCTGCCTTTCCCCAGTTCCTCCACTTTTACCAGACATACAAGCCCGAAAGCAAAATACTTGCTTCTCCTTGATCTTTCCGGGAGCTGGGCAAGGACTTCGGGCGAAAGCGTGAACATTATCCCGTAGATATATAATGCCGGTCTTTCCAGTTCAACCAGTATGCCTGATCCGACCAGCCGGTCAAGATTCTTTTTTGCATGCCCGATGAACTCATCCCTGTCCATGTCTTTTCTTCTTGAGGTTGCATGGATGATGTTGTTATCTTCGCGGGCGTATCTCTGGTACTGGACGGCATCTATGGTATCGTACACAGGACAGATGAGCTTTTCGATTTCCATTTCAGGGTTAAGTATCGTAGCCCTGAAGGGTCTTATTTCTACCATATTTATCGTATTTCTGGATGAATGTTGATACCCAAAGGTCGATATTGAACATGAATGTTTCGAATATCAGGGCTTTACTGTTGCTACTATCTTCCCTTCCTTGAATATCCGGATCACTCCACCGCTCTGGGAGACCACTACTCCCAGCGCTCCTGTAGCCAGAGTGATCGCGGCGACCGATGAATGTCTGGTCCCCAGCCCACCGGGCAATTTAACTTTGCCGGTATCCATGGTGATATACCGCCCCGCAGCTTCCACAACGCCGTCCCCTGAAACAACGAAAATCCCATCAAGCTGCGCGAATTCCTTGATATTATCCTTTATATCAGGGTCTATCAGATTTCGTTTATCCCTGCTGTGACCCTCGAACGGGTTCAGAACAAGCTGCCTCGAACGTGCCATGACATTAGCTGCATCTCCTATGATAAAGGCGGTGCCTATTGCATGCCCCTCTCTTCCTTCGAGGCTGATCTCGATGGCTATCCGAAGAACCGCCCCGAATACCGATTCCTGCACGCTGCTTCCTTTGAGAAGCTCGGATATCTCAATATTAGAAGTTTCTCTCTTTGGCGCAAAAGCCCTGGATTCTAATACAGGATCGCAGCTCATTTCCCTGTCAAGCGTTCTGATCCGATCTCTATAATAACTTATCAGGCTTCGAAGGACGCTGATATCATTAAAATCCCCTGATATCTCTGTTGCCTGCCCGAACTTTGAAATGGCTTTCAGGTACAGCTCTCTTGCAAGCCCGTAGTCGCCTGCTTCCTGCGCTTTTTCAGCAGATTTTGCAATATTTCTTCCTTCATCCGAGAGAACATTTGTCCACACGTTCGATCACTTCGTGCCATGCAATAGTGAACTGACGATAATGCTTTCCAATAATATAAGGCTGGTTCTTTGCAGCCTCAGAAAGCAATTGTCGTTTCCTGGCATCCCTTACTACTATGAATCTGCGTTCCTGACGGTATTCCTGAAAAAAAAGCCCCGGGAGGGATTTGAACCCTCGACCTAGAGATTACAAATCTCTCGCTCTGCCAGGCTGAGCCACCGAGGCGCAAAATAAAGGCTTTCGCCTTTAAGGATCAACTAAAATTTAAAAGCTTCGGTAGTCAATCCTCATCAGCAAATTTTTTATCAGACGTCTCAACAAGCAAACCCTGAATTATCAGTGCATAAGCCGGTCTTGCTATCCCGACACCAATAAACACACCGACAATGGTAATCATGGCAAATCCTCTCAGGGCGCCAAATCCCATGATCAGAAGCGGAGACATGGCTATAACCACAGTGGCAGCGGCTGCCATTATGATGGCGAATGCCTTTGTCAGTCTTGACTTATACACTTTATCAGGCGGCATGGAGCCTCCGGCAAGCACCTCATCTGTTATGATTATCAGATGGTCAACGCCAGTGCCTATGACCGCAATGATGCCCGTAATGGTGGGAAGATCAAGCTGGAAACCTACAACAGCCGTGAAACCCAGAATTATAAGGACTTCGCTGAACGAAGTGGCAAGCATGGGGATAATGATGTTTGGCTGCCTGTACCTGAAATAGATGACGATCGCTACTGTTATCAGGGCAATAATCCCGGCAAGCACTACCTGTTCCTTAAATTTCTCACCGAGTTCTGCAGAAACCTGTCCAGAACCGATCACTTCAACATTGACAGGCAGAGCGCCGGCGCTCAGATGGATCTGAAGTTCTCTTGCTTTACTCTCTCCTTCAGCGCCCTGACCAGTGTTCGCGACAAGGTTCTTAACAGGCACGTTTTTTATGTTCTTTGCAAGGTCACGAGCAAGAGCGGCATCGAACACAAGTTTATCATCAAGGTACATGCTCAGTTTGTGCTCCTCAGGATTTGTCACAGCGCCGTACT
The DNA here is from genome assembly GCA_043729865.1 of Methanobacteriota archaeon. Classification (GTDB taxonomy): domain Archaea; phylum Halobacteriota; class Methanosarcinia; order Methanosarcinales; family Methanoperedenaceae; genus Methanoperedens. The sequence continues at coordinate 8,242 of JAYTKX010000011.1, read as the reverse complement.
GGATGGCTGCATCCCGCAGCGCCTGCGCGCCCTCGTCGCTGAGTTCAAAAGGCACACCCCATGTTTCAACTTTTTCAGAGGCTCCCGATACCCTCACCGATTCCTTCTGGATCGGGTCAACTTTTCTGATCTCGGTCCCATAGAGTACATGCACAGTCTCATTTTTCTGCACCTGTATCCGTATCTCGAATTTTCCAGGTTTGGCTGCAATTCTGCTTGCGTTCTCTCTGTCCATGCCGGCAAGATCTATCAGTATATAGTTGTCCCCTACTGTCCTGATGGGGATCTCCTTAAACCCGGCAGTGTTCAGTTTATCTTCAAGGATTTTCTTGGTTAAATCTCGCGTTTCCGCACTGACGCCCTCCTTGAAAGGCGGGATCACTTTTCCATCGACCTGTTTTAAGGCGTTCTCAACATCAGCCTGCGTCACGGCTTTTCTTATTTCAACCGTGATAACCCTGCCTTTGATGGGAAGAACCTCTGCGTTCAGGCTGTTCTCGAGATATTTCTTGATCAAAAACACCTTGCTGGTTTGAAGTGTTATTCTCGTTCCGCCTTCAGCATTTTTCGAAACACTGGAAGTGCCAAATCCAAAACCATCGATCGTCTTCTTATCTGTGTCCCTGGATGTTGTAAATGTGACTGATTCGAAAGCGACTTCATCGACTCTTATTGCAGGGTCATTTAGCAGTCTTCCGAATTCTGCCTGTATTATCTTCCCTTCATCTGCATCTACCTGCGCAACAACCCCCTGAAGCTGTAACTGCAACCATGTGCCTCCTTCAAGGTCCAGCCCGTACTTTAGATTGGTCTGGAATTTGCCGTCAGAATATGAGGGCATTATGGCTACGAGCGATGCCAGTACCACCGCTATGAACAATAATACCCGTGCGTTCTTATAAAATGGTTCCTCGTCGTTCATGCCGTGTGCCTCCTCTTTGCTGGTTTTTCGATCCGTTTCTCCTTCGCGGCGCCTTTCTCAATGTACCATCTCAGGATGCCCAGATTGGTCATCCACGTGTTTACGATATCCGCGAAAAGACCGAATATCAGCACCACCGAAATGTCCCGTATAATATCGATCCTTATGAACGACATGACCGTGCCTGACGATACAATGAACAGGGCTATAAGAGCGGCAAGGGTGGTCGTGGTCATTGTCAACCCTGTCTTCATGGCGTCCCTTATTTTGTCGTCAAGCTCCCCTTTACGTTTGAGAAGCCTTGTGGTCAGAAGGATATCCGTATCCACCGAGTAACCGATAAGCATCAAAAGAGCAGCCACAGTCCCGAGAGACAGCGCCACACCGAACACATTCATCATTGCAGCCGCGAAAGCAATGTCAGCAAAGGCGGATATCACCACTGCGATCGATGGAGTGAATGTCCTGAATATTATGAATACCACTATTGCCATCCCCAAAAACGATAAAATTATGGCACGCAGCGCCTGCTCCTGAAGGGATCTGCTGACAACTTCTCCCATTTGTTTTATCTCGACTTTGGTATATTCGGTGTTTATTTTTTTTGTCAGGTCGTTAAGCTGTATTTCATTCATCTGACCGAACTGCAATATCCTTCTACTGCCGGTTTCTTCTTCTCTTGCCTGGATCAAAGGAAATGATTTGAATTCTTCTTTCAACTGGTCGGGAGATTTCGTACTATCAAACGTTATTACGGTACCGCCACTGAATTCCACTCCCAGTCCAACAGGAGAACCTGTTTTCAGGTATGTATAGCTCAGAATAGAAAGCGATAACAACAGAAAAATAGCAGGAACTATTATCATCTGTTTCAAAGTAATGTTTTTAATATACGCTTCAATAGTTTTTTCAATACTCAGGGTCATGAAAATCTCCTTCCAATAATTCAGAACGTGCTTAAATTATAACCCAACATATTTACCTTTTGCTATCGGACGTTTCGGTAATTATTTATCGTTTGCTGCATATTCAACGCTGAATGCGACCCACACTGGACGAATATTTCATGGAAATTGCTAGTATCGTGGCAAAGCGCTCCACCTGTCTGCGCAACCAGGTCGGGGCTGTAATAGTCAGGGAAAAAAGGATCCTTTCAACAGGTTATAACGGCGCTCCCAGGAACCTTGAACACTGCCTTGATATCGGGTGCATACGACAGCAGAACAACATCGCTTCAGGGACAAGACATGAACTGTGCCGCGCTGTCCATGCAGAACAGAATGCCATAATTCAGGCAGCGATCCACGGAGTGAGCATAGAGAATGCGATTGTTTATTGTACCCACCAGCCATGCATCCTGTGTGCAAAAATGCTGATAAACGCTAACGTAAATAAAGTTGTTTACGGGACTGTGTATCCGGACACTGAAGCCCTGAAATATTTCGAGAAAGCCGGCGTTGAGGTCGAACAACTGACATTGAAAAATCCCTGAGGAATATGTTTGACATCATAATATACGTTTTTGGGACTGTAATACTGGCGATGTGGTTGATGCTTCCCGCTTATGTCGCCAACCCATTGGCAGTGGTGTTCGGTGGGGGGAAACCGATCGATATGGGTATGAAATGGTATGACGGGCAGAGAGTATTCGGAGACGGGAAGACAATACGGGGACTTATCGGAGGTACAGCCTGCGGGATCGTTTCAGGTCTTATACAGATATATGCTGCACCAGTATTCAGTATTCCGATAGTCCCAACATTGACCGCCGTGATCACACTCTCGTTCGGGGCTCTGCTTGGTGATCTGATAAAAAGTTTTTTCAAAAGAAGGATAGGTTTCGTGCGCGGGGCAGAACTCCCTCTGATAGACCAGCTTGACTTTGTTGCAGGCGCCTGGCTCCTTACGTACATCTTTGATCCTGTGTGGTTTACCAGATATTTCATTTCATCCCCCTGGATAATCGTTACAGTACTCGTTCTAACTCCAATACTCCATCGCCTGACCAATATTTTCGGATATAACATAAAATTGAAAAAGGAGCCCTGGTAGATGAAACGCCTTGCAGACGCCCTGAAAGAGTGCGGAGCCATAAAATTCGGGGATTTCACGCTTGCTTCAGGCAAGAAAAGCAGGTATTACGTGGATATCAAAAAAGCCAGCACTAATCCCGGGTTATTAAAATTGATAGCCACCATGGTTTCAGAAATTATGAAACTCCATTCCATCAAGGCAGATTACATTGGCGGCGTTGCCCTCGGGGGCGTACCGATCGCAGTATCTGTCTCGCTTGAGACCGGATTGCCCCTTTTGATGATAAGAAAAGAGGCAAAAGATTACGGCACAAAAGGGCAGATAGTGGGTGAAATTCTACCTGGCAGGGAAGTGCTGCTGGTGGAGGATGTCACCACCACTGGCGGGTCTGTGATAAATGCCATACATGTATTAAGAAACGAAGGGCTTGTAATTCATCGCGTTATCACTGTGGTAGACCGCGAAGAGGGGGCTTCGGGAACTCTGGCATCCGCAGATGTTGAATTAATACCGCTTGTCCGGATCAGTCAATTGCTTGAAAAATAGAAAAAAAATCAGACGATCGCTTTTAGCAGGTCTTTATCGCGAAGAAGACCAAGAAGTTTCCTTGAGCTTGTTATTACAGGGATCTGGTCTAACCTCTTACGCCTCATTTTCTTGGCGCATTCGCTCACCTGGGAACTCAGCACTGCAGTCTCAGGCTCACCCTTATACTTTATAATATTTTTAACAGGGTAATTTGGCAGATTGATCTTTGAGACACTGTAATAAAGGCTCATCGTATCGCGGAGGGATTCCCATGTCCATGCATCGTCATCTGACCCGGAAGACATATTGGACACCTCGGTGCGGTCCTCAATAATACTTGCACCTATCAGATCCTTATCTGCGGCCACACCCACCAGGGCCATGGACGAATCCAGTATGGGGACTGCCTTTACATCAGCAAGCTCCATAATAGCTCCCACTACATTCATAGGGGTTTCGCTCCAGACAGAGACCACATTGTTCCCGACATAATCGCTTATAGGAGATGTAATATTCATTTTTCCTATCGCGCCTACGATATCTGCTATGGTCAAAATACCCGAAAGCTTGCTATTCTCAACAACGGGAAGACGTCTTATATTGTTTTTCAGGATCAAACGGGCTGCTTCAGCTATTGATTTATCAGGCGAGATGGTAATTGGATTCCTTGTCATTATCAACGCTATTTGCTCTTCTTCAGGATTCTTCAGCAAATCCGTCCTCGTAACGATACCGAGCAGTTCCCCGTTTTTAACTATGGGAACTCCTGAAATATGCTTCGTTTTCAATATTTCAAGGACTTCGTCCCTTGAACCAGGCAGTGAGGAAGATGCAACCTCTCTTATCATCACGTCTTCAACACATATGTCTTCTGGCGAATCGACCATTTTTTGTCTCCTCTTTTTATTTTTTTCCGCGCACTATAAGAACAGGTATTTTGGAAGCACGCACTACTTTTTCTGCAACACTTCCGAGCAGGAATCGGTCAAGACCGCTTTTTCCCAGAGTACCCATTACGATAAGGTTCATAGAATTCTTTTCGGCGTATTTTATTATTTCCTCTGCAGGATGTCCTTCCATCGTATTTCTTTCCGTGACAATCCCTTCTGCTTCAGCTTTATCTGCTGCATATCTGGTAGCTTCATCGCCTTCCTGTTTGAGAAGTTCATACATGCTTTCCCATGCCGCATCCATGGGTATTGAAGCAAAAGCCGCAGTATCGATCACATATATTATATGCAATTTTGCCTGCGTGTTCTTTGCCAGTTCTATTCCATAATCTATCGAATTCTTCGTATATTCTGACCCATCTGTTGCAATCAAAATATTTTTATACAATTTGCTTGCCATAACATATCTCCTTTTCTTTTAGATTATCTTGATAATGTCATCCGGTCTTGCACGTCTCACAAGGCTGCCCAATGGATCCCTTATACCATGCATATTGTCTGACTTTTTATTTAAAATCATCAGTCTTGCCTTTTTCCCCGTTTTTATGGAGCCCAGTTCTTTATCTATACCAGCTATTTTTGCTCCATTTAGTGTGCACAGTTTAAATACTTGCCTGTCATCGTAAAGAGCAGTCTTGGCGAGAAATTCCATCTCAGAGAACATATTGACCGAATTTAGCATCACGTTGTCAGTGCCCGCCGCGACAACTATGCCTTCATCCAGCATTTTTCTTATGGGCGGGAGCCCTGACCCTGTAATGAAATTCGAACGCAGGCAGACCACGACAGGGATACGCGCTTCTTTTATCAATTTTATCTCCTTTTTTTCAGCATGGATCAGATGTATCAAAAGATCGGGTTCAAGCCCGATAGCAGGCAGGATGTCAGCGGTATCTCTTTCTCCGGCATGGATGGCAAACCTTTTCCCTTTTCTTTTTGTCTTTTTGACGATTTCCTGTATTAAGTCGATTTCAAGGTCGCTGGTGCTGCTGATGCCAGTCCCATCGCAGTAATCAAGATAACTCATGTCATTGTCCAGAGGTCTGCCTAAAGCCTTTGACTCGATGTTGAGACCGTTAGATGCCTCCTTGAGCGCTTCCACCCCGGCCGCCCCGCCCTCGCGAAAATCCACAAAGGCGCAGGTACCTGTTCTTATCATGTCATGGATCGTGGCTTTCATCGAGGTAACAAGGTCTTTGTATGAAGTCCTTGCAAGAACCCTGTGCTTCAGCCCGTCTGGAGGCTGGACAAGTTCAGCAAGGGGAAGGTATGGCGGGTCTTTTATCACGGAGTCGCCTATGTGCGTGTGGGCGTTCACGAAGCATGGGGCGATTATGGTATCTGCGTTGATCTTTTTTTCTTCGATCTCTTTTATTATTCCGTCTTCTATGGTGATGATGCCGTCGATAGGTTCGAAGTCGTCGCCGCAGATGATGGTGCCCTGCAGGGTCTGTTCCATGAGTAGTCTTAAGGTCTTTTATGCTATTTGCGCTTTTCGTTCTAAGTGGTCAGTGAATTCCGAAGTTGTTATGGGGGTGGAAAAATATAAAACCGCAGATAAAGGCGCCCAGAGTCGCGCCTCTGGAGGGCGCATCCACGTATGCCCCCGTAGGGGCATACGTGTCTATGCATTGCGGCGGGCATGACGCCGATGAACGCAGATTTAAAGCTTTGTCTGAGAAATCACAGGCGCGGTACAATTATCACTCTTTAAATATTAATCCCGCGGCGCAAATATGCCCCCTGGCAACCGCTTCATATCAAAATGAAAGCATACAGGTGACCGGAATGCCGCATCATACCGGGGCGACTTCCGGTTCGCCTGTGTTCAGGAGCGCGGCTGCCGGGGCACTTCGCGGGTACCCGCGCTTTCCGTTCTCTTGTTGCAGGAGAAGAGATGCACGGTGGGTTTTGGAGCAGGTGGGGGGGGCTGGGGTTTGTGTTTTTATGAAGGGTTGGAGCCCGAAAAGTTTAATATCTTAGAATTCCATAATCTAAGATATGAGCGATTTAGTAAAAATATCCTCGAAAGGGCTGTTAACACTTCCCAAGTCTATTCGAGAACAATTGAATATTAATGTAGGCGATTATCTTGATGTTACTATTGAGGCTGGTAAGGTTATGCTTCAAAAAGTCGATATAATCCCAAAAAAAATCGATTGGGAGAACGAAGAGGAAGTTTGGAAGGAATACTCAGCTAAAAGATTGGCTAAGGACTAATCCAAAATGCATCTAAAACAAGGGAGCATTGTACTTGTTGATTTTTCTTATAGCAACTTAAAGGAAGCGAAGTTCAGACCTGCATTGGTAATCAGCAATTTTGAATATAATAAAAACTCCATGGACGTTTTGGTGATGAGGGTAACATCAAAATCCAGTGAAGAGGGGTGGAAGGTGGAAATACTGAGAGATGACTTGGAAGAAGGGACCCTTGATATCGAGCCGAGTTATGTGAAAGTGGACTCTATTTTTACGGTTGAAAAAAGTATAATAAGGAAAGTTGTTGCACGGTTAAATGATGAAAAAATTGAGGAAATAAAGGGGCAGTTTTTTAGGCTATTTTAGTTAGTTGGTCGTATCACACTGAGGCGCCTTCCGGTTCGCCTGTGTTCAGGATCGCGGCTGCCGGGCACTTCGCGGGGAGGCGCGCTTTCCGTTCTCTTGATGTCATTTTTTTGGGAATCTAAGGATAGAAAATAGAATCTAATTTATTCAATTAACTTGATTCATTAACTTTTCAATCAATTCTATCTCCTTTTTCCCGCCTGCATAAATAGGAGTAATGTTGTCGATCGCATCTGGCTTGATAGAAAGAATATCTGTTTTCCCGTTACTGATCGCCCCGCCTGCATCTGTTATAATCTTCCCCATCGGATTTGCCTCATAAAGGAGGCGCAGCTTTCCTTTTTCTTTTCCTTTGAATCCAGGATATGTGAACACTCCGCCTTTGTGGAGTATCTGGTGCATGTCTGCAACAAAAGAGCCGGAGAAGCGCAATTTATAGCCTTCTGCTTCAAGAGTTTCAATAAATTTAGTATGCGCAGGCAGATAATCCTTCCTGAGAGCGCCTGGTGCGTATATCTTTGCATCAGGGATTTTTATATTTTCTGCTGTGAGGTTAAATCTTCCATTCTCATCCATTACAAAATCATGAACACCGTTGCCTGTTGTGAAAGTAAGTGTGGTCAGCGGTCCGTAAAGGATATACATGGCTGCAATCATGGTGTTTCCAGCTTCTAGAACATTACCGGGATAAATTCCTATGATCGTACCCACTGCAAGGTTCACATCAATCAGGGAAGAGCCGTCAAGAGGGTCAATAACTACACCAAAATTGTTTTTCGAATTGTCGATTTCAATAATATCAGGCTGTTCTTCTGTTGCTATATACCTCACCAACTTTGAGCTTTTTAATCCTTTGATCAGAACATCATCTGCCCATTTATCCAGAGCCATCTGCTCCTCGCCGTAGATATTCTTTGTGCTTTCAATATTCTGCATTTTATTTGCTTGAAGGAAAAATCCTTTCTTTATTTTGTTAGCCTGTTCACTGAAAAAAAGAATTAACTCAGAGAGTCTTTCATCAGTTCTGTTTTCAACAAAATCTTTTATTGTTCGCATAGTTCCTCAAATTGTTTCTTTTTGTCTTTATCCGTATCTTCGTCCAAGTGCATTTTATCCCATGGGAAATATATGTCTACAATATTAGTGTTCATTGGTCATCGGTTAAGCCCACCATTCATCCCTGAACCGATATCTATTAACATGGGGATCAAGTGCCTGACTTGAATAGACATTCATAACAGTC
>JAYTKX010000010.1:0-27271 GCA_043729865.1 Methanobacteriota archaeon | reverse complement strand
GACTGTTATGAATGTCTATTCAAGTCAGGCACTTGATCCCCATGTTAATAGATATCGGTTCAGGGATGAATGGTGGGCTTAACCGATGACCAATGAAGTCAATCTACAAAAGGATGATAGAAAATGAATCCGACGGAGACCATAAGAAAAATGATGGGCTGGTGCCAGAATGCAGCAATTTTAAATTGTTACAGATATCCTAAATTTCGAGATATATTAATAGCATTATCTCTATTTGCCTTTGCTTTTTTTATTCGATTATATGGGGGAGTATGGGATACTCAGGTTGCCAATGCTGCATACATGTCAAGACAAGCAGAATATATTTATTCATATGGGCATCCAGCAGTTCCTGACCCATTTAGTTCTGCTCCATTATATCAACCGGGCATGGCATACCTTCTTGCATTCGCTGGCAAATTGTTTGACATCATTCCCATCAATTTTGGAATGTCAAGCATGACTTTGGCAGAAGGAGTGTTGCCTCCGTTCCTTGGTGCTGCAACAGTTATAGTCATATTTTGGCTGGGTAGCAGATTATATAACTGGAAAGCTGGATTATTAAGTGGAGTATTCGCTTCAGTTTCCTCTTTCTTACTGATGAGGACAATGAAAGGATTTACTTTTCATGATGCACTATCATTATTCTTGATTACATTAACAATAGTTCTTGTAGTTAAAGCTCTGGACATTTTACAAAATCCATTGCCTGAAAAAAAGAAAGAAAAGATTATTTACTTATTCTGGATATTATTGCCTGCCATTTCAATTGGACTCACTGGCTTTTCATGGGGTGGCTATTTTGTTATTCATGCAATCCTTATTCTCTACATTCTGCTAATTAGTCTACACTATTTTGCCACTAAAAGGGCTTTATATCCCTTTTCCTCTTTTTTGACTTTGATCATAATTACGCTAATTTTAGGAACAATTCTTTCAAGTATTCTTTATCCCGTAAGGAACTTTGAAGAAATTACAAGAGCAATGCAGATGATGGGATATGCATCGAGACCAATCGTATATATGTTCACCGCAGACCTCCAGCCTCCAGGTTTACAGAGTTTGGAGATGTTTTTCGGAAAATATCTGATATTGGGAATTATAATATTAGTATTTGGTCTTTATAGTTTATATTTAAAAAACAATGGCTATGGGCTACTTTTGATATCAGCCGTCGGGATTTCAATGATCCTGGGACTGACCAGATCTCATTTTATGGATATCTTTTCAATATTTGGATATGTAAGTATCGGAATAGGATTTATTGCAGTAATTGACCTGGCTGCCAAATTAGACTCAAGGAAAAGAATTGCTATTCAATTGTTAACTATTCTTGCAGCGATTCTATTGTTCTCATCTATTGCTGGACCATCCATTGATAGTATAAAATTCTCCAGATTATCCAATGATTATCCGGGAATAGGAAATGCTGATATGATGAAGGGATACAGTTATATCAGAAATAATACTGCACCTGATGCTCTGATAATTAATTGGTGGGATTATGGCAATGATATTGGATATCGTGCACAAAGACGAACTGTAATTGACCAGATGTACATTGAAGATCCTGATGTAATCAATGTTTCAAAAATTATAATGGGAACTAATCGCACTGAAGGTTTGCAAATAGCCAGGAATTTTAAAAGTAAATATAATAATTCAGAAGTATATCTTTTGATTGGAAAATTCGACGGCATAATAGCTTTTGTTATTGAATCTTGTTCCATGGAAGGGAAGGAAGTATTCTATAATATTAACCAAACAGACCATATTGAAGCAATGACACCGGCTGCATCTGAAACAAATTATTATAAATTATGGACAAATCAAACCATGGACGGATACGACATTGTTTATGCAAATAAAGAGATGAAACTTTTTAAATTAAATATTTGATAAATCACGAAACTGGCGAACTGTTCGAGAAGGCAAGGATGCTAACATGACAATAAATGTAACGAAGATTATAAGAAAAACGATGGGATGGTGCCCGAATATAAGCGCGATAGAAACAAGAAAAACCGTGCAATTCGATGACCTGATAGTAAATGCGCCTGATGGTGGAGGTGAATTAACTCACACTGTTACTGAATGGTGGAACAAACAGCGCAACAGGATTTTGATAGGAATAATTGGTGGTACTCTCCTATGAAGACATCAACAAAACACATGCTTGTAGTTTGTATCTTAATAATTCTGGGCACCGTAGCAATCCGCTATTCGGCATCCATTTATGGTTTGGGGGCAATTCTTGCGTTCATTTCCGGCTTTGCATTTACCTCGTGGGGCGGGTACTTACATATTGTATATTGGGAAAAGAAAAACAGGAAGACCATAGTTGCACATGGGTTCTACAAACCGACTGTTACTGCGATAAATTCAGAGGAATAAGAATGACTATGTCATTAAATTGAATGACACTCTCCAAATTTATCTGAAATGGTTTTCGGGAGTTTAGGGATTCTGGCTATTTGGCAGATATTAAGCGCAAGGAGGAATGAAAAGTGATAGGCATAAGTGAGATAATCTTGATTCTTCCTGTGTTTGTTTTTGTGATAGTTTTCTGGCTCTGGATGCTGATAGATTGTCTGAAGAGACCTGATGATAAGTTCAAAATCGGCGGAAAAGATGCCAAGCTTATCTGGGTTCTGGTGATAATTTTTATAGGGATTATCGGGGCGCTGATTTATTATTTCCTCATTAAAAGAACTGATTCCCATCAAGATAGGCTTATTGGCATTGCTTTGCTGGCATCAGTGGTTATTGTCATAATTTTGATGTTGTTCCGGTAGTGATCAAAATTCCAACGATCAAAGCGTAAAATGCAAGGCTTGCCGCTATAGTAACACAAATCCTCGCCCTCTTCATCCCCAGCAGTTCGCAGGTGACCGTAGCAGCATACACCCCGGTCCACGGTGCGAGGATGAATAACCCGAAAACGCCATATTTATCCATCCACCTCTGTATCCTCTCGTTCCTGCGCCGCAAGAGCCAGTCATGCAGCTTCGGGTATTTGTTCCTCTGGTCAAAAACGAAAAAAAGAGCAGGGACAGGCAGGAAATTAGCTACAACTGCCACCCCGGCAGCAAGAAAAACAGGAAGTCCCAGAGCTACGCCTGCGGGGATGGCTATCAGTTCCTCACCGACAGGGGAGAGTGAGATCAAAGCCACGATAATTAATTTTGTGAGTTCCACATCACATCTCCATCTTTTTGATCCAGCGCACTGTCAGGATCGAGGCTGCAAGAAAGACCAGCGTTATCAAAAAGAAAAAAGTTCTTATGGAAGGTTCAGATGCGCCGAATGGATCATCAGGATGCAGTATCCTCCCTGCGCTTCCCATTATCGCCCACACTGACATAGCCAGCCCGATACCAAGAAGTGATATTATTTTACGATCATCGATCGCAGTGGAAATAAAATAAACCCCCACCGATACCAGGGAGATGATGATCGTGGCAGCGAACCTGGGCTCGCCAGGATTGATGCCGCCCCATGCAAGCACCGAAGTCAGGTCGCCGATAATGGTGGCTGCGACCCAGTAGATAACAGCAGTTTTTTCGATGGCAAAGAGCATTTTGAATTTCATCCTGCTCCTGAAAAGCGTTATCAGGCTTACCAGACCAGCAGCTGTGAACAGGGAAAGACCGGATGTCACAAGAGCGCCATGAAGGTATATCAATTTCAAAACCACGCCCAGGTCTTTGTCTTCCGGTGACAGAAGTATCAACAGGGATCCGATAAGCAGGGTGAGTATTAATGCCAGAGGGACTTTTTTTGGGATTTTTCTTAGTATATCCATGCTGGCTAATAACGTCATTTTTGATAAAATAGTATCGGAGCAATAAGATTTTAACTCTTATCATACCATTTCGGCCTCCTTTGACCTTAGGTTATATTATCATTTGAAATATTTAAATATACCTTACAATCGCGCTATTCAGCGTTTGTTGAAAAGTACGCGCATAAGCTTCCATGTCACTGAGAGGGGACCAGAGGAGCTTTTTTTTGTAATGATATCAGGTTCACCGGCGGATTTATAAACCTCATGATGAACGATACCTGATAGCGGAAGCCGGCTGCACATTCGCTCCTGAGGGAGCCCACCTGCCGGCTTCGAGTATCTGCTCAATGTGCTCATGTTTGAATTTTTTGCCCAGGCAAATACTTCCCTATCAGATCATTCAGCTTCCTCTTTGTCTCCACAGGTATCTTATCCGGCGCAGTCAGAATCGCCCCAGCCAGCGCATTCGCGCACACACAGTTCCTCTCAAGCGATATCTTCGTGATCGCCTCTTTGATGATACTGCGCACAGCCTCCTCGTTCTTCATGGCGTTCTGGATGACCGTTTCAATGGTCACATCTTCCTCATGCCACACATCATAATCCGTAACAGTGGCAATAATGCTCATGCACATCTCAGCCTCTCGCGCCAGTTTTGCCTCGGGGAGCGCGGTCATCCCGATAATGTCAAACCCGAGCTTTTGGTACACCTTTGACTCCGCCCGCGTTGAGAACTGCGGCCCTTCCATGCAGACGTATGTACCCTTGCTGTGCACCCTGTAACCGAGCTTTTTCGTAATGCTTGAAAGCATCGAGTTCATCTCAGGGCAGAATGGGTCGGCAAAGCCTGTGTGGACAACTATACCTTCATCAAAGAACGTACTCTCGCGAAGGCGGGTACGGTCGAATATCTGGTCCGGGATAACGATATCAAGCGGCTTGAGTTCAGGCTTGAGGCTGCCCACGGCTGAAGCTGAGATTATCCTTGTCACGCCAAGTTTCTTAAGAGCCAGGATATTAGCCCGTGAGTTCAGTTTGCTCGGGGAGATCCTGTGCCCCTTGCCGTGCCTTGGAAGAAAAGCCACGTTCATATCCCCGAAAGAGCCTATCGTGATCGCATCAGACGGCTTCCCGAAAGGCGTATCTATCTCCACTTCTGTCACGTTGTCCAGCATCGAAGCGTCATAAACGCCGCTGCCGCCGATTATTGCTATATCTGCCTTCATTTTTTCACTCCACTGTATTTCCAGGTCTTTTCGCCCTGAACGTTCTTTATTTTAACTATCCCTCTCCTTACCATCTCTGCGAGTATCTCATCCAGCCTGTCTGGCTGGGCGATCTCGAAGCTGATGGGGTCGATATTATGATATTTTAACAAACCTGATCTGATCTTCGGTATCGTCCATTCATCAAGTTTTTCCTTTACCATAAGGCGGGAGATGATATCTATCATATCCTCTATGAAGTTCCAGGGATACACTATCCATCCCCATTCCTCCACTACCTCGCCTATGTAATCCGGCTTCACCTCAGAGGTGTATAAATACTGGAGCACTGCTGACCTGACTTCGGCAGGATGCTGTTTTGAGACGTAATCCTTTGAATGCACGATGCTCTTGCCTGTATCACAGATATCGTCCACGATAAGCACCTTCTTGCCCGCGACCGCTTTATCTGCAAGCGGGTACCTGATGGCAGGTTCGCCCCCCGCGTTCGCCGTACCCACATAATGTTCGATCTTCAAGCTCGTAAGGTCATTCAGTCCCAGGAAATCGCACATAACCCTTCCTGCGAACCAGCCCCCGCGCGCCAGAGCAATTATCGTATCGGGTTCATACCCCGATCTCTTGACATCGTTCGCCACATGCCTGCACAGGTCATAAATGTAATCCCAGTTCGTTATGACGCACCTGAATTTATCCGGTAGTACCATAATAACACCCGCAACAGAAAGGAATTACTTTGATATATAGATTTTGAGTTTATTTTTCATAATAATGATAAAGATGAAATAAACAAAATATATCTATCAGTAAAACAATAGTAGCACGTCAGGTGTTAATATATGTCGGATAAAAAGCATACCAAATCTGAATCAGGCGCACCACAGCGCGTTCCCACAGGAATTCCAGGCTTCGATGAACTTTGCGGCGGGGGTCTCCTGAGAAATCGATCATACCTTATTTCGGGCGCAGCAGGCGCGGGCAAGACAATATTCGGTCTTCAATACCTTTATAATGGCATTACAAAATACGGGGAAAATGGTATTTATATCGCCACTGAAGAGCGTCCGGAACAGGTAAGGGAAAACGTGAAACAGTTCGGATGGGACTTTGAAGCTCTGGAAGAAGAAGGCAAACTCGCCATACTGGATGCATGTTCAACCAAGATCGGCATACCTTCACATGAGAAATACGTGGACGTAAGACCGTTCGATATGCGAAACATGCTTGACCAGATAATAGCGATGCAGGAAGACATAGATGCAAAGCGCGCTCTTGTGGACGGCACTACATCTATCGGATTCTATCTCAGTGATCCTTCGAAGATAAGGGTAGAACTCCTGAAATTAAGCACCACACTTGAGATCCTTGGATTGACGTCCCTCATGACATGTGAGATAGTGGACGAGAACAATACAAGCAGATTCGGCGTTGAGACCTTTGTCACTGAAGGCACGATCATGATGTATTATAAGCGCAAGGAGACCGTAAGAGTGCGAAGTATTGAGATCTTCAAGATGAGGGGTTCCAACCACAGCCAGAATATACACCCTTATGAGATAACCTCGAACGGCATAGTAGTGCATCCACACGAAGAAGTGTATATGGATTAATTTTTTTTCAGGATACGCTCGATGAAGAAGCCGCTGATAGTGATCAATTTTAAGACCTATGCAGAAAGCACAGGTGATAAGGCGGTAAGGATAGCTCAGTATTGCGAGGAAGTGAGCCGTGACCATGGGGTCAGCATAATCGCAGTTCCCCAGATACCTGATATATACAGGGTAGCGTGTTCAGTAAAGATACCGGTTTTCTCCCAGCATATCGACGGCGCAGGAGCCGGTAGCTTCACGGGTCATATTACGGCAGAATGCGTGAGATCGGCGGGCGCCAGCGGGACTCTCATAAACCATTCAGAACGCCCTCTTTTATTATCAGATATAGATTCAGCAGTAAGAGCTGCAAAAAAAGCCGGACTGACCACGATCGTATGTACGAACAACGTCGCGGTCACATCGGCTGCGGCTGCGCTGTCACCCGATTTTGTGGCGATCGAACCTCCTGAGTTGATCGGTTCGGGGATCCCCGTCTCAAAAGCAGATCCGGAAATAGTCAGAGGGTCGGTAGCGGTCGTAAAAAAAATCGATCATGAGGTAAAAATACTCTGCGGAGCAGGAATATCCAGAGGAGAGGATGTTGCGGCAGCGCTTGAACTTGGAACGTCAGGCGTGCTCCTCGCATCAGGGGTCATCAAGGCAAAGGACCCCAGAGCAGCTCTTCTTGACCTTGTGGGAAAGATATGATATTAAGATGAGAACGAAATTTTTTTGTATGATGAGACTAGAGAAAGGTTTAAATTATATGATGTCGTTTGAGGGGCGCACGTCCACGAGGTTCTAACATAACTTGCAATTGATTATTGAATATTTATTATCACTGATTAAAGGCGGATACGTAAGCTTAGTGGAGAAAATGTTTGGGCTCGTAGCTCAGTCAGGCAGAGCACCGGGCTTTTATTCGAAAGAAAAGATACCCGATGGTCGAGGGTTCAAATCCCTCCGAGCCCGTTCTGTCCGGGAGGTAACTGCATGAAGGAGAAAGATATTACAGTAAGGGAGTTCAAGCCCTTGGAACATAGAATGGTGCCAATGCATGAGATCTTAGAAAAAAACGATTTAGAGAAGACATTATCCGAATATAATATAAACAAAGAACAGATGCCAAAGATCCGTGTCACTGACCCGGTTGCTGTTTCCATTAAAGCAAAAGTCGGCGATGTTGTCCGCATAACCCGGATCAGTCCAACTGCTGGAACGGCAATTTTTTACAGATTAGTTATCGCATGAATAATCAGATGAACGTATGAGGTTGTATGTTAGATAGAAGAGTATTATCAAGAGCATATTTTACAAGTGAAAAAATCGTCAGGCATCACGTTGAATCATTTAATGATTTCCTGGAATACGGGCTTCAGAAAGTTATTGATGAACAGAGGATTATCGAAACTGATATCGAGGGCACATATGTAAGGCTCGGGAAGATCCGCGTTGGTCACCCGGTAGTAAGGGAAGCTGACGGTGCGGTCGATAAACTCTATCCTACTGAAGCAAGGCTTCGGAACATCACATATTCCGCACCTCTCTCTCTCGGAATGACCATAATAAGTCCCGAAGGTGAAAAAGAAGAAAAAGAAGCGGCAATTGGGTCCATGCCAATGATGATATGGTCAAAGAAATGCAACCTTGTGGGATTGACGGAAAAGGAAATGGTCGAACTGGGAGAAGACCCACAGGACCCGGGCGGATATTTCATAATTAACGGAACTGAACGTGTAATTACCACGCTCGAAGACCTTGCCCCGAACAAGATCCTTGTCGAATTCGAAGAAAGATACGGCGAAAATATCGAAGTTGCGAAAGTATTTTCACAGAGGCGGGGTTATCGCGCCCTTGTGGTGGTTGAGCGGAACCGGAAATCCATTCTTGAAGTTTCATTCCCCTCCATATCAGGCAGGATCAATTTTGTTACGCTCATCAGATCGCTTGGCATTGAGACCGACCAGGACATCGTAAACGCCGTGTCAAATGACCCGGAGATCGTTAAATTCATGCTCGAAAACCTTGAAGAAGCGGAAGTGGATGATAAAGAAAAAGCCATGGAAAAGATCGGCACTCGCGTTGCTTCAGGTCAGGCAAGGGATTACCAGATAAAGAGAGCAAATTATGTCATAGATAGGTACCTTCTGCCTCATCTTGGGAATGATGAAGCTCACCGGATGCTCAAAGCTCAGTTCCTTGGACGCATGGCGCAGGCTTGTTTTGAACTTGCGCTCGTCAAGAGGGAAAGCGATGATAAGGACCATTATGCGAATAAGAGGCTCAAACTGGCAGGAGACCTGATGGAAGACCTGTTCAGGGTATCGTTCAACAGGCTAACGCGGGACATCAAGT
Source organism: Methanobacteriota archaeon (assembly GCA_043729865.1). Taxonomy (GTDB): domain Archaea; phylum Halobacteriota; class Methanosarcinia; order Methanosarcinales; family Methanoperedenaceae; genus Methanoperedens. The sequence continues at coordinate 18,311 of JAYTKX010000010.1, read as the reverse complement.
ACCAGCTCGAGAGAGCCAGCATGAGGAACAGGGACCTTAACGTAACTACAGTCGTGCGCTCCGATGTGCTGACAGAGCGACTTGTGCATCCGCTTGCAACAGGCAACTGGGTTGGCGGGCGAACGGGCGTATCGCAACTGCTTGACCGCACTGACTATATTGCATCGCTCTCTCATCTGCGAAGGGTCATCTCACCGCTGTCTCGCTCTCAACCTCATTTCGAGGCGCGCGACCTTCATCCCACACAATGGGGCAGGGTGTGTCCTTCGGAGACGCCTGAAGGACCAAACTGCGGTCTTGTGAAGAACTTTGCGCAGCTTGTTGAAATATCTACAAGCGCAGGCGAAGATAAGCAGTTCAGGAACCTGCTTTTTGAAATGAGCGTAGTCCCGATAATACCGCAGCTTGTTGGAATGGAAGAAGTTCCCACCACCTATGCTACTGAATTAGAAGCGCTTGAGGAAGAAGATGTTAAAGTTGAACCCGAGGAAGAACCGGAGGTTGATTCCTTTGAATAAAACCAGGATTTTTTTAAACGGTGAACTTCTGGGAACACATGATGATCCCAGAGAATTCGTTGCTGAATTAAGAACAAAACGCCGCCAGGGTGAAATAAAGAAACAGGTCAACTTCACGTTCTATGAAGACACGAACGAGATATATATCAACTCAGACCCCGGAAGAGCAAGACGCCCAGCCATAATCGTAAAAAATGGCGTTCCTCTTGTAACAAAAGAGCATATCGAAAAGTTAACAAGCGGAGAATATAATTTTGAAAATCTCGTAAACGAGGGTCTTATAGAATTTCTGGATGCTGAAGAGGAAGAGAACGCTCTAATAGCGATCGATGAAAAAGACATCACCCAGAAACATACTCATCTTGAGATAAACCCGGCTTTGATACTCGGTATATGCACAGGAATGGTTCCTTTCCCTGAGCACAATGCATCGCCAAGGAACACGATGGGCGCAGGTATGATAAAACAGTGTCTCGGTATGTCCACTCCCAACATGAAACTTCGCCCTGATACGAGGGCGCACGTTCTGCATTATCCGCAGAAGGCGATAGTAAGTACGCAGACCGCAGAAGCCATCGGGTTTGATAAGAGACCTGCAGGGCAGAACTTTGTGATCGCCGTTCTATCGTATGAGGGTTATAATATCGAAGATGCGCTTGTAATAAACAGAGGCTCGATAGAGCGAGGACTGGGCAGAAGCCATTTCTTCAGGACGAACGAAGGCGAGGAACGCAAATACCCTGGAGGGCAGGAAGACAAATTCGAGATCCCTGATGCGGAAGTAAGAGGGGCTCGCGGCGCTGATGTCTATAAGCAACTGGACCTGGATGGGCTTGTCAACGCTGAAATACCCGTGGGACCAAACGATGTCCTTATAGGCAAAACAAGTCCCCCAAGGTTCCTGGAAGAACCCACGGAACTTGGCATAAGTCCTCTCCAGCGAAGAGAGAGTTCAGTAACGATGCGTTCGAACGAGAAAGGGACTGTCGATACGGTCATACTTACAGAATCTGAGAACGGGTCACGGCTTGCAAAAGTCAGGACACGCGACCAGAGAGTACCTGAAATTGGTGATAAGTTCGCATCAAGGCACGGGCAGAAAGGTGTTATAGGTCTCATAGTGCCTCACGAAGACATGCCGTTTGCTGAGAACGGGATAGTTCCCGACCTTATAGTAAATCCTCATGCCATCCCTTCAAGAATGACCGTAGGGCACGTTCTTGAAATGATCGGCGGTAAGGTGGGATCTCTTGAAGGAAGGCAGATCGACGGCACTCCGTTTTCAGGAGCATCTGAAGTTGAACTGAGGAGCGCTCTGAAGAAGTTCGGATATTCTCATTCAAGCAAGGAAGTACTCTACGATGGAATAACAGGCCACATGATCCAGGCAGATATATTCGTTGGAGTTATCCTATATCAGAAACTTTACCACATGGTCTCCTCAAAGATGCATGCGAGATCGCGCGGTCCTGTCCAGGTATTGACAAGGCAGCCCACCGAAGGCAGGGCAAGGGAAGGCGGTCTGAGGTTCGGAGAAATGGAGCGCGATGTGCTTATCGGGCACGGCGCAGCCATGGCTCTCAAAGAACGACTTCTGGATGAATCCGACAGGGTGGTGGAATACGTCTGTACCACCTGCGGAATGATCGCCACTCTAGATAAAAGAAGAAATACAACGGTATGCCACAATTGTAATGCAGAAACAGGCATACATCCTGCTGAAATGAGCTATGCGTTCAAGTTATTGCTTGACGAGATCATATCCCTGGGCGTAGCGCCGCGGCTTGTGCTCGAGGATGCAGTGTAGGAGGAAATTATGGTAATAGCAACCCCAAAAAGAATAAAAGAAATTAAATTCGGACTTATTTCCCCCAAGGAATTCAGGAAAATGAGCGTCACACGCGTCATTACGGCAGATACCTATGACGACGACGGTTTTCCCATAGAAATGGGTCTAATGGACACAAAGCTTGGCGTCATTGACCCGGGTCTGCGGTGTAAGACATGCGGCGGCAGAGCTGGTGAATGCCCGGGTCATTTCGGGCATATAGAGCTTGTTGCGCCTGTAATACATGTCGGTTTTGCAAAGCTTATACGCAAGATACTGCGGGCAACCTGCAGGAAATGCGGAGCGCTGCTTTTGTCCCCTGATGTGAAAAAGAAATATCTTGAACAGATACAGACCCTCAGGAAAATGGGTCAACCAATAGAAGATATCGTTAATGAGGTATTCAAAGAAGCACGAAAAGCGGGAACCTGTCAGTACTGCGGGGAAGAACAGCCAGAGATCAAGTTCGAAAAGCCCACTACTTATCTTGAAATAATAGAGGAAAATAAATTTTTATATAGCTGGGATGATATTCCAGGGAAAAACGCTTCAAAATTCATTGAATTTTTAAATAAAAATTATGAAGTTAACTGGATAAAAAATCCGGATATCGAAAGATCCGATAACAATATGACGCTTAAAGTTTCCTCTGGAAAACATTCTGTAACACTTGCGTTAAACGATGAAAAAACAGAAGCCGTTTTAAAGATCAATAACGAAAAAGCCGATAAATTCATAGTAAAAACTGAAAATGATAAATTAAACCTGTACAAAGAAGGGCATACAGAAGAACATAAACTGATGCCGACAGATATCAGGTCGCGTCTTGAAAAAATAACCGATGCTGATATCGAAGTCATCGGCATGGACCCGCACAACGCACGCCCTGAATGGATCATCCTGACAGTGCTTCCGGTGCCTCCTGTTACGATGCGCCCGTCCATCACCCTGGAATCAGGTCAGCGCAGTGAGGACGACCTGACGCATAAACTTGTGGACATTATCCGCATCAACCAGAGGTTCCAGGAAAACAGGGAAGCAGGAGCCCCGCAGCTGATTATCGAAGACCTGTGGGAATTGCTTCAGTATCATGTGACCACCTTTATTGATAACGCGGTTTCAGGTGTCCCTCCTGCAAGACACAGGTCAGGAAGACCATTGAAGACGTTATCGCAGCGGTTAAAAGGCAAGGAAGGACGGTTCAGGGGAAGTTTGTCAGGCAAACGAGTGAACTTCTCAGCGAGGACTGTCATCTCGCCTGACCCGAACCTTCGGATATTCGAAGTCGGAGTACCCCTGGAAATAGCTAAAGAACTTACAAGCACCATGTTCGTGACCCCAAGGAATCTAAGTGACGCAAAAGAATATGTAAGAAGGGGTCCTGAAAATCATCCGGGCGCCAATTATATTGTCAGGGCGGACGGACGCCGCGTTAAGATCACGGATAAGAACTGCGGTGAACTGGCTGACCTGGTAGAACTGGGGTGGAAAATCGAGAGACAGATAAAGGACGGCGATATCGTTCTTTTCAACAGACAGCCCTCGCTTCACAGAATGAGCATCATGGCGCATGAGATAAAAGTGTTACCCAATAAGACATTCAGGCTCAATCCTGCCGTATGCCCGCCCTATAACGCGGACTTTGACGGCGACGAGATGAACATGCACGTGCCGCAGACCGAGGAAGCGCTCGCTGAAGCCAAGATCCTGATGCATGTGCAGGAAAATATCCTGTCCCCGAGGTTCGGAGGACCTATAATAGGAGGTATTCACGACCACATCACAGGTCTCTTTTTGCTCACGAACAGCAAAGAAAAGATATTCAAGAATGAAGCCCTGGAACTCCTTGGTAAATCCGAGATCAGGGAACTGTATAAACCGGCTGGAGAAGACAACAAACAACCGTACTGGACCGGGAAACAGATATTCAGTCATATTCTTCCCAAAGGGCTCGATCTAAAGTTCAAGGCAGAAATATGCGTGCAATGCGATACCTGCAAGGGTGAGGATTGCGAACATGATTCGTATGTTGTCATTAAGGATGGGATCCTTGAAAAGGGTACGATCGATGAGAAAGCCATAGGGGCGTTCAAGAGCGTGATACTTGATAAACTCATGAAAGAATTTAACCCTGTGATTGCCTGCAAATTCATAGACGATGCAACAAAGCTGGCCATAAGAGGTATAATGCGCAGGGGCTTCAGTTTTGGCATAGATGATGAATACATTCCTATTGATGCGCAGACCCAGATCAATGATGTCCTGGACCTGGCAAGAGACAAAGTGGAAAAATTGATCTCAGCATACGATGCAGGAGAACTCGAACAGCTGCCCGGGCGCACTCTTGCAGAAACCCTTGAGATGGAGATAATGAAAGAACTGAGTAAAGCAAGGGACTCGACGGGTGATATAGCAGGACATCATCTCGGAATGGATAATTCCGCGGTGATAATGGCAAAATCCGGCGCAAGAGGTTCCATGCTCAACCTCACTCAGATGGCAGCTTGCGTTGGTCAGCAGGCTGTGAGAGGCGAGCGCATTAAGAGGGGGTACGCAGGCAGGACGCTTTCGCATTTCGAGCGCGACAACCTTGGCGCAGAGGCTCACGGATTCGTGAGAGCCAGTTACAAGAGCGGTCTTTCACCCACCGAATATTTCTTCCACGCCATAGGAGGACGCGAAGGTCTTGTGGACACAGCTGTCAGAACATCGCAATCCGGTTACCTGCAGCGAAGGCTTGTGAATGCATTGCAGGATCTGGAAGTGCAGTATGACGGCACGGTCAGGGATACAAGGAAAATGATAATCCAGTTCAAATACGGAGAAGACGGCATCAATCCAATGAACAGCGATTTCAGCAAACCTGATGCAGTCAGGCGCATTATCGATTCAGTGATGGGGGTGAAGGAATGAGCATGGACATAAAGACGATCGAGGAGACGGTCTCTGTTTTGCCATTACCCCAGAGAGTCATTGATAACCTTATGCAGGAACTCAGGAAATTAAAGCTTACTAAAAAGCAGTTCGATGAGATCATCAAGCGTACCCTGGCCACGTATGAATATTCAAAAATTGAAGCGGGTGAAGCAGCGGGCGTGGTTTCCGCGCAGTCCATAGGAGAACCGGGCACACAGATGACGATGCGAACATTCCACTACGCTGGTGTAGCGGAAATTAACGTTACGCTGGGTCTGCCGCGGTTGATAGAGATAGTTGATGCCAGGAAAAATCCGAGCACACCGATGATGACAATTTTCCTGGAAAAGGATTATGTGTTCAACAGGGATAAAGCCCGTGAACTTGCGTGGAAGATAGAAGCTACTTATATCGGTGTTCTCGGCAGCATGTCCACGGATATCACAGACATGAAAGTAGTTGTCGAACTTAATAAAAAAGCGCTTCTTCAACGCAATATGACCGCAAAGGAGGTTTCTGACAAGATCAACGAGGAACTTGACGTGTCTTCTTATATCAGTGGGGACACATTGATAATGAAACCCGATGAACCCTCATACAGGCAGCTACTGCAGCTTGTTAAAAGCGTTCATTCCGTGATATTAAAGGGTATCAAGGGAATAAAAAGAGTGGTCATCCGGAAAGAAGATAGTGGAGAATATGTCCTGTACACCGAAGGTTCCACACTTAAGGAAGTGCTTGAGATAGAAGGAGTGGACGCTACAAGGACAAGGACCAACAACGTTAATGAGATCTATGAGGTTATGGGAATAGAGGCAGCAAGGGCCGCCCTGATACACGAAGCCACAGAGACATTAAAGGAGCAGGGTCTGAACGTGGACGTGCGCCACATCATGCTTGTCGCGGACATAATGACTGTTGACGGTGAAGTAAAGCCCATAGGCAGGCACGGCATCTCAGGTGAGAAAGCGAGCGTCCTTGCGCGCGCAGCATTTGAAGTGACTGTCAGCCACCTGCTGGATTCCGGCATGAGGGGCGATGTCGATGAACTGCGCGGCGTAACCGAAAACGTAATAGTTGGTCAGCCTATAAGGCTGGGCACAGGAAATGTTAAATTGATCGCAAAAAAACCAGTTAAAGGAGTTTGATTATGGAAACTGATATCAATAAAGTATTAAGAAGCGCACTGTCCACCGGTAAAGTGGTAGTTGGAATAAAACAGACCCGGGAAGCTGTTAAGAACGGGACAGCTCAGATCGTTGTTGTTTCATCTAATTGTGTGGAACAGAGCCTTAAGGAACTAAAGGGAATATCTTTGATGAAATATCCGGGATTGAGCATTGACCTTGGTGTTGCATGCGGCAAACCATTCTCGATATCAGCTCTTGCCGTGCTGGAACCCGGGGATTCCGAGATAATCTCTTTCGGGAGCATGAATGAGTGAAGTGAAGCTGAGTACTGACGGGATAAGATATATCGCACTATTTGAGAGTCTGACCGGAGCAAGAGCAAGAGATTGTTTTGAGGATTCAGAGAACAACAGGCTGATTTTCGTAATAAAGAGCGGGGACATGGGACTGGCTATCGGTAAAGGCGGGGACCATATAAACCGTGTAAAGAAAGCAATAGGCAAGCATGTCGAGATCATAGAGCACTCTGACGACCCGGTGGAGTTCGTGAAGAATGCCTTTCACCCCATCTCTATAAAGAATGTAAACCTTGTTGTTAAGGATGACAAGCGTATAGCTTATGTAGAGGTACTTACTAAGGAGAAGGGGCTTGCCATCGGGAGAGACGGCAAAAACATCGAAAAAGTAAAAAAGCTCTCCATGAGGCACCATAATATAGATGATGTAATTATTCAATAACTTTGGAGGAAAAAACTTGGGAAAAGGAATGTACGCCGCTCGGAAACTCAAGAGCGAGCATAAGAAGTTCAGATGGAGCGATATCAATTATAGCCGGAGGGCTCTTAATCTTGATGTAAAGGCTGACCCGCTTGCAGGGGCGCCACGCGCCAGAGGTATAGCGCTAGAAAAAGTCGGGATAGAAGCAAAACAGCCTAACTCCGGGATCAGGAAATGCATCAGATTGCAGCTTATCAAGAACGGAAAGCAGATTACAGCTTTCTGTCCAATGGACGGCGCGATCAATTTCATCGACGAACACGACGAGGTAGTTGTTGAAGGCATCGGCGGACGGATGGGTGGAGCCATGGGTGACATCCCGGGCGTGCGCTGGAAAGTCGTTTCAGTGAATAATGTGGACCTGAGACAGATGGTGCTTGGAAAGAAGGAAAAACCGGTGAGATAATATGCACAAATTATATGGAAAATGGGATTTTTCTGAAGTTGAAATCAAAGACCCGAGTATCAGGAATTACGTTAATCTTGCGCCCATATTCATCCCGCACAGCTGCGGAAAGAACTCAAAACAGCAGTTCAGTAAATCGAATCTGAACATCGTTGAGCGGCTGGTAAACAAAATGATGCGTGAAGAGCACAATACAGGGCAGAAGATCACTGTGAACAGGATAGTTAAGGATGCTTTTGAGATCATCAGCAAGAAAACCGGACAGAACCCGGTGCAGGTACTGGTGAACGCGATCGCGAACGCAGGTCCGAGAGAAGAAACGGTCAGACTGCAGTATGGAGGCATCGCAGTACCGAAGTCAGTCGATACTGCCCCGCAGCGCCGTGTTGATACTGCGCTGAGATTAATTTCTCAGGGCGCGCAGCAGGCTGCATTCGGCAAGAAGAAATTGCTCGTTGATGCGCTTGCAGATGAGATCATTGCCGCGGCGAACTATGATGTTAAAGGGTTTGCCATGGGCAAGAAGGACAATATCGAGCGTGTTGCGAAAGCGGCACGTTAAATCTTTTTTTTATATTTAGATGTTGGGTGATATCCCGGCATCAATTTTTCATATTTTTTTACTGTTTCAAGCACACGCAGGGCATTGAGCCGTTTCAGGCAGCAGCTTATTCTTCCTCCATATAAGGGCTCAACTTTGAGAGGTATTTTTGGACTTGGATTAAGAGATTTACTGTGCCCGGATATAAAAAGGAAATGCAGCGAGTGTATGGCTCAGGATATTTGCGTCTATTCATATGTTTTTGAAACATCAATCCTTTCTGAGATCAAAGGGCAAAAGAAAAAAATAGATGCTTCACGTCCTTTTATTATTGAGCCGCCTCTTGATCAAATCAACTGTTGAATGAAGAACTAACTTGACGATTTAATCGGCAAGTTTATGTATTGATACATTATACTTATGATTGTGATTTATCCGATTAGAGGACTAATCTGAAAAATGGGTAGCACAACCCGAATGGTGGATGATTCTGCTGTACGGCTTCTTTGAGGGGCTGTGGTGTGTCACTCAAATAATAAATGAGGCTCTTAAAAAAGAGAAAATGAATAAATATGAAAAAAAAATCGAATAGAATACTAAATATAATTACTGTGCTGTTGACACTGCTGATTTTCGGGATGATGGCAGCCACAGTAAACGCCGGCACTTCAACGACAACTGCAGGCAATGTTACCGCAACACTTACAGATAATACAAGTCTTGTGAGCACGTCGGTAAACATTAATATCACTATAAATGATACGTTCAATGCAACATCATGGTACAACATCACCTTTCCGTCGGGATTCAATGCAGGCGGAGCCACTGTTAATGTGACGATTAATGGTTCAGCCAATCCGGTAAATTGGACGAGGAATAATAATGGAACATTATTTGTAAATGTATCATCAAACGACCCGACCAATGTCTCTGCGAATAAGAACACTATTCAGTATATCAACCTCAGTAATATAACAACGCCGCCAACTGCAGCCAGATTTACGATTAATATTACAACGAACAACAGTGGTGTAGTTATTCCTTTAAACTATACAACCTCAGTTGCAGATTCTGCACGGGCGCCGGTAGATCTCGGAACAGCTGACAATTTCGTGATTCTGTCAAAAACAGGGATTTCCAATGTCCCTACATCTGCTATTACTGGAAATATTGGAACGAGTCCAATCACCGGTGCAGCTATTACTGGATTAGGTTGTTCAGAAGTTAAAGGGACAATATACACGGTCGATGCTGCTGGCCCTGCATGTAGGGTTTTAGCCCCGGTCTTACTGACCGCGGCTGTAGGCGACATGGAAACAGCGTACACTGATGCAGCCGGACGAACATTGCCAGATTATATTAATCTTGGAACCGGTAACATTGGTGGTCTGACTCTAACACCAGGTCTTTACAAATGGTCTACCGGTGTAACAATACCAACGGATGTAACCATATCAGGAAGCTCAACCGACGTATGGATATTCCAAATCGCAGGAACTCTTGATATTGCTTCTGCAAAGCAGGTTATCCTAAGTGGCGGTGCACAGGCAAAGAACATCTACTGGCAAGTCGCTGGCGCAACAACACTTGGAACAACATCTGTTTTCAATGGAAATATCCTGGCTAAAACAAATATTGCGATACAGACTGGCGCAACATTAAACGGAAGAGCATTGGCGCAAACAGCCGTTACATTAGATAAAAATTCTGTCAATCTACCTCCAAATGTATAACGCTGACGCCAACCACAATGCGAATCGTTTTTGGATTCATCTAGTGTATATTAAGCAAAAAGTAGGTCTGTAACTGGTCTATGCGATATGTGCAAACCTAACGTGGATTAGGGTCTTCCCTAATTCTTTTTTTTTCAAAGATAATAATCCTCATAAGGGCTTAAGTCTTTATAAAAAAACTTTCATCTATGAATGAAAGCTAAGAACATCAATTTTTTAGGAATAGAATTCAGCCGCAATATAGGGATATATGTTTATACTTTCCTATTCGTTAAAAAAGACAGATTGAACCGCCAAACGTAGTTCAGATCATTCCCTTTATCTTCTCAAGCACAAGCACAGCATCTTCTCTTTTTACATCCACTTCATGCCCCAACAAAAGATCAAGCAGTTTTCCTTGATCCAGATCACTGATGATACCTTTTTTCATACTCTCACTGACGATATTCCGGTAGTTCCTGTCAGGATAGAATAATTTCCTGGCAATATCAAGGATGGAATCAGCTATCTCATGCTCAATAAGCCCACTCTCCACCACGGATCCGAGCGTAGCCCTGATGTTCACAAGCGGGACAGACAGCGCTTCCATAGTATCAGCATCAAAGGTTACAGCCACTTCGTCATCAGACTCAAGAACTCCGCTCCTGTACATCTCGTATATTTTCCCCACACCAGTCATGCCGTATGAATCCAGTTCAGATGCCCGCAGCGCCCCCATGCTGCCTCCACCCACTAATGTTATGCCGCCCCTGATCGCTTCGATTATCTCGCGGTGAGCCACGGCTGCGCTATCAAAAAAGACCCCGTCGATTATACCGATAATGTCAGGCGGGTTCCTCATGAGTTTTTTTATATCATTCCTCTTCACAGGCGGGCGGTAGTCTGCAACCAGTATCTTCATAGCATCGTGATGATTTATGCTCGTGCCGGTGTACACCACGACCCTCATAGAGCGACACCTCGCTTTATGATAGATAAGGTATGCGAAGCATAGAGATTGTAAAATGTTTTGGTGTTAGAATTAAAAAAACCGCAGATGATGCGCCCAGAGTCGCGCCTCTGGAGGGCGCATCCACGTATGCCCACGGAGCATACGTGTCTTTGCGTCACGGCGAGCATAACGCCGATGAACGCAAATAAACGCAGATACGCTATCACAAATCCGCGTTCATCTGCGTTTATCTGCGGTTTCTTATTTTCAAATATTTCATGATAGCCCCCCAACACCAAACTTTTTGATAACATCGAAGCATACCTATCGTTTGATAAAACTTTCCTAAAGTTTTTCATAAAGCGCCTCTCTTCTTCTTTTTCCTTATACGCTCTCCCTTTCTCTCACGGTCAAGAGTATATTGCTCGAACATGGGGATTATCGCCCTGATCACAGGGACTTCCACACCCCTGGATAGGTTAACGATTATGGCGGCGTCAGCGATGCCATCAAGCTTCTCGATAACTGTGCTGATATTAGCGGCTGGTGTATCGTTTGAATCATCCTTGAGGTCGCCCATACGCACAGTATCAATGTCCTCATACCAGTACCAGTTCAGTTTTTTCATGTGGTCGTAACCAAAGGTTCGCACCACCTGTTCCCTGTCAGTATCCTCGCGCGCCCCGTGTATCTGGACGACACGGCTCTGTGCAGCCTCTGTAAGAGCCCTTGTCACTGCTATCTCAGGCGAGAGGTGCGATCCTGCACCCATGACAAGGAGAGCGGGGTCTTTAAGAACAGTATCATCCAGAGCTACTACGACCGTGTGTATATCCACATCCGAGCCGAGAAGCCAGACCTTTACTTCGATCCCTGCATCTTCCAGCTTCTTTTTCAAAGAATAATTCAATTCGTCGCTCTCTGAAAGCACTATCTCCCTGCCAGGGTTACGGGTATACTCGGCGATGCTGAGCGCGTCCCTTTCTATTACTTCAAGCAATCCGTGAAGCACCGCTTCCTCGATAGTATTTCCTGAGGCAAGACCGTTGGTGTTGCTGCGGAAAAGCTTAATTCCGTTACGTGAATTGTATGGATGGAAGACCGCATTGGCAGGGACGAATACCTCTATATCGTCCATAATGTCGTGCCCCATCACCCATTCAAGGCTTGTGAACTCAGTGAAGGGTTGGGGCATTAGCAATGCGTCCGGGTATAATGCAGGATAGCTCTCGCTCAGGGATTCGTAGGTATCCACAACTCTTTCAGTATTCAGCTGGACTCCGGCAAGGTTAATGCTGACCTCGGGCTGCTCTGCAAGACAGCGCTCAAAACTTTCCATGATGGCAGATATCCTGGCGTTGGTATCAGTTACGCCTTTTCCGGAATATATTGAAATGGCGCCTTCAGCGGCGCTCGGTCTTATGGCTGAGAATACAGGGATGCCCACGCGGTCAAGGTCTGTAATGTTGGCTATACGGGTCACGCCTATCGTTGAGAGGAGCTTTGTGGTCCTGGCAAGTGTCGCCTCGGGAGACAGGACGCGCTGGGTGCCTTCAAGATACCTGATATCCGGGTCTATCTGTATTTTGCTCACTTTTTGCAATCTTATTGGATAAGAGTTATATATCTTGCGATGAAGTATATTATCCAGAAGTTTTTATTTAAAACGAAGGGAAAAGAGGAAAAATATATGACAGATGATTCAAGAATTTCTGAACTTGCAAAGTTAGCAAAGCCGACTGTAAAAGTGATAGGTCTTGGCGGAGCAGGCTGCAATATAGTATCATGGATCGCACAGAAAGGCGTTGACGGGATCAAGACCATAGCGGCTGACACTGACGCTATCCATCTGCTCACGGCAAAGAGCGATGTGAGGATACTGATGGGCGAGAAAGCATACATGGGGCGCGGATGCGGCGGATATCCTGAACGGGGATCTGAGGCGGCAAGAGAGAGTCTTAGCGAAATAAAGCAGGAACTTGCAGGATCGAACCTTGTGTTCATTATCGCAGGGCTGGGCGGCGGTTCAGGCAGCGGCGCTGCCCCAATTGTGGCTGAGGCTGCACGCGAGACCGGAGCCCTTACCGTGGGATGCGTGACAATTCCGTTCGGTTCAGAAATCGTAAGACGTAAAAAGGCGATCTCAGGTATTAAAGCGCTCAGCAATAAATGCGATTCAGTGGTGGTTATCGATAACTCCAAGCTTAAGATGTCTGCAGGCGAGATGCCGCTCAAAGAAGGTTTTGCGGTCGTGAACGCGCTTGTGGGCTCATTTATCAAGAACCTGACCGAGACCATAATCAATCCGAGCCTGGTGAACATTGTCTATTCAGACATGCGTTCCATCATGGAAAGGGGCGGGATATCTGCTATCGGCATAGGAGAGGCAGAGGGGGAGAACCGCTTAGAAAAAGCAGTTGAGCAGGCGCTTACAACGCAGCTTCTTGAAGTAACGGATATTTCTTCTGCGTACGGCGTTCTTATCCACATTATGGGCGGAGAAGACCTGACGCTTGGTGAGGTGGCGCTGGCAGGGGAACTGATGCTCAAGAAAGCTCCGAACACCGGACGTATCATCTGGGGCGCTAAGGTGGATGAGGCGCTGGGAGGGCGTGTCAGGGTGACCGCTGTGCTGACAGGGGTGTCGAATATGGATAATCTGAAGTAGTTTACAAAACGGTGAGTTCTACAAGAGCAAGAGCGGAAGAAATGATTAAAGAAAAAAAATGAAAAAAATCAATTTGAACTATTTTTTCTTGGGCACAGGCTTTGGATTTTCCTTGGGTTTCTTTTTCTCCTTATTTGACATGAGCTTGTTCGCCTCCTGACACTTTAAGGTCATGAATATTATGTTTGTAATGATATGAACCTTTCTGTAACAGCGTTGATACTACGGTGGTTGTCAGAGCTACAGCCAGTAGGAAGCATTTCACATTATCAAGTGATCGTTAAGACTTTTCACTCATTCTGCGCCGAGCTTATCAAGGATCATGCTGAAAGATGCAAAGTTCCCGGCGACTTCAAGATATTCGTATAGAAAATAAAGAGTTCGTCACTTCAAAGGAGTTGTAACTGTACTGCAAATCAATGAAATTGGACTATACCACAGTAATCCGAAGTTCACCAGGATATCGCCTTCGCTGGTTGGCTTTGGCATAAACAAAAAAGATGAGCTCATAAGATATTCAGACCCTGAGAAGACTGTCCTTGACTTCATATAAAGAAGTCTCTACAAGGATCATCCTGTTTGGAAGCTGTGCCGCAGGGGAACACTGGATAACCAGCTCTTGCAGGATTTTAGCTATGCTATGAAGGTCCGGGAAGGGGCGGATTATGGAAGTGTATATGGTAAAGATTCTGCACTGGAATTGCAGAACTCAGCAAGCAGAATATACGAAGTAGCTAAAAGGTTAATTTCATAGGTATGACCGAACCCTATGGGCGGCGTGCCTGCGGCTTATAGATGCGGTTTTTATCTGGCGCGGTTTTTGATGCGGGGCGGTTGTCCGGGGGCATATCGGCGCCGGGGGATTAATATTTAAAGAGTAATAAATATGTGGCGCCTGTGATGGAACATGGATTGCGTAGATGACACAGAAGCACATGGATCTCGTATCCGTGAAAATCCGTCAAATCCGTGCAATCCGTGTTCTACGTCGCGGTAAATCTGCGTTCATCCGCGTTCATCTGCGGTTTCGCATATCGTTATTTAAAGCCTTCAGGGCAGCATTGCTCAGGTAAATTTCAAACCTTCAATTCAGCCAGGACATGATCAAGTCTGGTTCTTTCGCCGCGCCTCATCTTTTTATCTATATCAAGAATCTCTGCCATCTCCCTGTCGCTAACCTTCTCTTCAGGGATAAGGGCGGTTCTTATCAACTCTACTTCCAATTCAAGACCTCCAGATAGTCTATACTCATAAAAAACATGAGCGCCGAGGAGGAGATTTGAACTCCTGCTGTGCGTAGCACAACTGGTTTTCAAGACCAGCGCCTTGGGCCGCTTGGCTACCTCGGCTCGTATTTCCTGCGAGATGGTCGGCATTGCTTATTAAGATTGCCTACATGAAAACATTTAAAACTGATAATAAGAATTGATGGCTTTATTCAGATCAATACCATAGAGGCAAAAATGACAAAACTCTTACTTGTCTTATCAAAAGACCCATATACCACAGAAACGCCTGATCTCGTGCTTGATATCGGGCTCAACGCAAAAGAAAAAGGGAACGAAGTCGCTTTATATCTGGTCGAGGACGGCGTGACCGCAGCAAGGAACGGTGAATTCGGAAAAAGACTCACATCAGCGCATAATAAAGGTATAAAAATATACGCCGATGACAAAGCCGTACTTTCAAGGTCGCTTACAGGCAAAATGGTAGGCGACATTGAAATTAAAGAAATAGGCGCGCTTCTTGACTTCATTATGAATGACTACGACAGAGTCGCATGGTTTTAGGTGATAACATGACAGGAAAACAGCTTACGATCGTATCCATAAACGGTCCCTACAGGGACGAAGGCGTGTTCACAATGATGAGACTGGCTCACGCAGCAAAGGAAAAGGGCATCACGGTCAATTTCTTCAATTACCTTGACGCCACAGTGATAGCGCACAGGGACCAGGCTCCGAAAGAGTTCCCGCCCATAGAGACCATTTTCGGGACTATCGTTAAAAAAGGAATAAAAAAGCCCAAAGCCGATGCTATCGCATGCATAAAATGCACCGATGCCCGCGGTGTTACAAAACAGCAAACAGAAGGCGTCATAATCGGCGGGTTATATGACCTTGCAGAGTGGACAGCAGAATCTGATAAGACCATACTATTAGGGTGAGACCATGAGCAAGAAAGTAAATATAATCGTAACACAGCCCCCATACGGGAAAGAAGACGCATTTTCAGCCATACCAATGGGAGCTTCCCAGGTCGCGGCAGGAAATGAAGCTTCGCTAATTTTCGTTAGCGGAGGAGTGCATTCCATAGTCAGGGGACAGAAGACAGGTTACGGAGATCCGTCTGTGTGGTTCAAAGACGTACCATCAGTAGAAGCCGAAATCACCAGGAACATAGATACTGTCAGCTTCTTTGCGCTTGACAGCGACATAGAGAAACGCAGCATAAGCGACAGCGAGATAATCAGCGGGATAAAGAAGATCTCGCTTGACGAACTGACAGACAAAATACTTGAGGCTGATGTAAACCTGGTATTCTGATGACAGAAATAGTACCTGACGACAGGTTGGACGTGCGCGGCGAATGCTGCCCGTACCCCCTCATACTGACAAAGAAAAAAGTTGAGTCGCTAAAAAGCGGCGAGATACTGGAGATAACAGCAGACGACCCTGTGGCGCCTCAGAATATAGATTCATGGGCGAAAAAATCTGGCAATAAACTGCTTTCTGTCAGGCAGGAAGGGAACATTTTTAAGATACTTGTCCAGAGAACTTAGGCTTTACCTGTGGATTCACCCAGCACCACTCCTGTCGCGATAAGATGCGCCAGGCGAAGCGGCTCGGGGATGTTGCCATGAGTAGAGGTCATCCTGACTATCTGAATGGCGTTCTCTTTATTGATACCGCATAACTGGATGAATACAGGTTTTTTCCCATCGATCCTGTATATCCTTCCCGCGCGCTGTATGATCTCCCATCGCTCTTCTTTTTCAGGGAGATGGTCGAGAGCCAGCCTTATTTTTTCAAAATCCGGGCACGAGCGCATAAATATTATGACCGGGATATTGGTCTCCTCATAAAGCCTGTTTATATCCACGGGATTAAATCCGGCATACGTTACCCCGTCCAGCATTATTACCCTTATCTGCCCGCAATGCTTTGAACCATTGACCATGCTTATTATTTTATCAGTTGCGTCCATCCCGTCTTTTGTGACCTTCGAGGAGAGCACTCCGTCAAGCTGTTCTCCTCCCCTCATAAAAGCCCCTATAATGACAACATCCCGGTCGATGAGAGCCGAATCGTCTATCCCGAGTACCCGTATCTCATGTTTAATATGCATTGTTTTTTGTTAGTTATCGGGTTTTATATAGATTTCCGTTAATCTTAATACTGTCCACAATAATATATATTAGACATGAAATTTGTTGAAAAATGTCCCAAATGCAAAGGCGAAGTACAGACAAAGAGCCTTAAAAAGTCCATTGGGCTGGGTGTTGTAAAAATCCCTGTTTCTCAGTTCTGCCTGAACCCTTCATGCGACTGGTTCCAGGATTTTTCAGAAGCAAAAAATCCGGAAGATCTTAATCAGGATGTATTGCAGCTAAATATCCCTTATCTAAAGAACAAGTTGCCGGGAATAAAACGCCGGACAGCCGAATTGAAAGAGAAGTCCCCTGATATAATAAAACAGAATATGATGGTGGTAAAAGGCATTTTTTATGTTATTGTATTTTCTATTTTGCTGATATTATTACTTCCTTTCCTGCGTCCCTGAACTCATTATGAATTTTGTATCATGGGGCTTTCCATGACAAACCCGATGTATGATCGGATGATAGCCCAACCGTTATTATTATATAGAACCTCAAACATTGTTTTGCATAAAACCTAGACCCGCCATTATATAATTATATTATATTTATATAATTGTCGGGAGTGAAATATACTTATATAAAATTGGAGGATAATATTCATGGCAGCACAACTTGGCGGACAGCCGATCATAATTTTAAGAGAAGGAACAGAGAGAACCCGGGGAAAAGAAGCACGCACCAATAATATAATGGCGGCAAAAGCTATCGCTGCTGCTGTGAGGACCACGCTGGGACCAAAGGGCATGGATAAAATGCTCGTTGGCGGCAGCATCACGATCACGAACGACGGCGTTACCATCCTGAAAGAGATGGATATCGAGCATCCTGCGGCAAAGATGCTCGTTGAGGTGGCAAAGACGCAGGACGATGAGGTGGGGGACGGCACAACGACGGTTGCTGTGCTTACCGGAGAACTTCTTGAACAGGCAGAAGAATTACTGGAACAGGGTGTCCACCCCACAAATATTGTTACAGGCTACAGGATGGCTGCAGAAAAGGCGGTTGAGCTTCTGAAAAATATCACACACACGGTCACAGATGATGATGCCGCTCTCATTAACATCGCGAAAACAGCGATGACTGGAAAGGGCGCAGAAGCCTCTATTGAAAAACTGGCGCAAATAGTAGTCTCAGCGGTCAAGGCGATCGTGGATGAAGAAGATGGAAAAAAGTCAGTTGACATCGATAATATCAAGATCGAGAAAATGGTTGGAAAAAGCCTGGATGACAGCGAGCTGATAAATGGTATCGTGCTGAACAAGGACAGAGCGCAGGTCAACATGCCGAATAGAGTGAAGAATGCGAAGCTTGCGCTGGTCACAAGACCCATAGAATTCAGCAAGATGGAGCTTGATGCCGATATCAAGATATCTTCACCTGGTGAGCTTCAGACTTACCTTGACAGGGAAGAGCAGATAGTCCGTGACATCGTGGACAGGATAGCTGCAACAGGAGCGAACGTAGTGCTGTGCCAGTTAGGA
>JAYTKX010000009.1:0-3660 GCA_043729865.1 Methanobacteriota archaeon | reverse complement strand
CATTGCATTTCCCAAACGGGAAGATTTCGTTCAACTGATGAAGCGCTCTGGTATGACAGATATACAGTATTATGACCTGACGTTCGGTATCGTCACGGTTTACGTGGGTAATAAATCATGAAATTATTATGCCAATCACTAAACTATTAAGTATATACAGATAAATAAAGGCTTTAAATGAACAAAGAGGATGTATGTATCTTAATTCCCACGCTTAATGAGGGTAAAACGATAGGCGGGATCGTCCGTGAATTCAAGTCCGATGGCTTTTCCAATATTCTCGTAATTGACGGGCACAGTACGGACAATACGGTAAAAAATGCAGAAAATGCAGGCGCAAAGGTCGTACAGCAGATCGGGAAGGGAAAGGGGCAGGCAGTCACACAGGCATTCCAGATAATTGAAAGCAAATATATTGTCATGATAGATGGGGATGGAACATATCTTCCTGAAGAGGTCAACAAACTCCTTGAACCGGTAACATCCGGGCTTGCCGACCATGTTATCGGGACACGGATCGGGAATTATCAGAAAGGGGCTTTCACAAGACTGAACCTTTTCGGGAACTGGATATTGAACAAGATATTCGGGTTCGCATACGGAGTCTGGCTTGAAGATATCCTTTCAGGTTACAGGGCATTTAATCATAATGCAATAAAACAAATAGAACTGAACAGGACGGGTTTTGAGGTGGAGACTGAGATCACAGTAGAGTGCGTAAAAAAGAATTTGAAGATCACTGAGGTACCGATAACATATCTTTCAAGGGTAAGCGGCGCGGCAACCAAGCTAAAACCCATACGCGACGGCTTCAGGATAGCTTCGACCATATTCCTGCTTGCCCGCATGCACAACCCTCTTTTTTATTTCGGCGTGATGGGGGGTTCTCTTACAATTAGCGGTATAGCTATTGGCATTTATGTAGTGGATGAGTGGTTCAAAGGCATAGACCATATCCCTCTTACAATTCTTGCCACCCTGCTCATAGTTACGGGGATCCAGGTTTTCATTTTGATGGTCGTAAGCGACCTGATGGTTTCCATGCACAGGGAAACTATGCATATGATAAGTAAAATTCTGAGAGAGAAGGAGAAATAATGAAGATAGCGATACTTGGCGGAACTGGCAGCATAGGAGAAGGTTTTGCGCTGCGCTGGGCTGGAGAACATGACATCATGGTATGTTCGCGCGAGGTTGATAAGGCGGTAAAAGCCGCATATGGCTACAAGGACAGGCTTTCGAAGATGGGATTGTCATGCTGCAGCCTCGGGGGATGCACCAACGAGACGGGCATCAGGGACGTTGACGTTGTTGTGCTTTCAGTGCCATATAATGGCGTGATAACTCTTTTGAAAACCCTTCTCCCTCATTTCAATGACCAGATCGTCATTTCGCTTGTTGTTCCTATGAAAAAGAACCAATGGTTCGAGTATACGCCCCCAAAGCAGGGCAGCGCTGCTCTTGAAATACAGGATGTCCTCCCAAAGACCGTAAAAGTGGTCTCCGCATACCATAACATCTCTGCAAAGAAGCTGGCGAACCCGGATATTACGCTTGATTATGATGTCGTGGTCTGCGGGGATGATGAGGTCGCAAAAGGAAAAGTAATGGAACTGACGAGGGAGATCAAGGACTTGCGTCCCCTGGACGGTGGAGGGCTTGCATCTTCGTATATGATAGAGTCCCTGACGCCTTTCCTTATTAATCTCGCCATAAGGAACCGCCTCTCTGACCTCGGTGTAAAGTTCGTATGAGGGCGATGCATAAGACCGATCTTATTGGAATTTACAGTAAACTTCTCTGCCAGTTCGGGCATAAGAACTGGTGGCCTGCTGATACTCCTTTCGAGGTCGTTGTGGGAGCTGTTCTTACCCAGCAGACAAAGTGGGAAAATGTCGAAAAAGCGATAAGGAACCTGAAGGAGAGCGGGCTTATGGCAAAAGAGCCGCTCTCCAGAGCCGGGCTTGAAACCCTTGAAGGGCTTGTGAGATGCACAGGTTTCTACAGGCAGAAAGCCAGGAGATTGAAAGATGTCTCGCTATTTTTCTGCGAGAACCCGGGTATCCTTGATAAACCTGTCGAGGAACTGCGGGAGACGCTTCTTTCGTTGAATGGCGTCGGAGAGGAAACCGCTGATAGTATCGTGCTTTATGCGGCAGATAAACCAAAATTCGTTATCGACGCATATACAAAGAGGATGTGCAGGTGCATGGGAATCGAGGGTGATTACGGGACGCTGCAGTCGCTTTTCGAGAGTTCCATACCCGGGGATGTTCCTCTTTACAAGGAATTCCACGCGCTTATCGTGGAGTACGGAAAGCAGTTCTGCGGAAAAAAAAGATGCAGTGAATGCGTATTGCTGCTCTGGAAAGGTTTATAATGCGAGAAAGTTCTGATATAGCATTAATTTCAAAGGGGAACCAAAAATGAGGAGCAAAATAACAGTCAGAAACCTTTCAAACCGTCCTGTTAATTTTGATTATCAGTATGGCATGGCTTCCATGCTCTACTTCAAGCTTGCAGGATCAGATGTCAAGCTGGCAAATGAAATGCATGCGCATCAAGGATTTAAGTTCTATACATTCTCCAATCTTATACTGATGAACAGAAAAACCAGCACATCGGGTCTATACTTTGAGAAAGCTTTTTTTATGATAGCTTCTCCTGATGACAGATTCATCAAGAGTTTTGCCGAAGGTCTTCTCCAGCAACCAGAATTCTATTTAGATGGACCAGACGGCAGAGCAAATTTCGTAATTGAGCGCATGGAAATACTGAAAGAACCATCTTTAGGCGACGAGTGCTGGTTCAATACCCTGTCTCCAATCTATGTCAAGACCATGCGCAAAGATAATGAAGGTTTGAAAGAGGTCGATCTCTATCCTACTGAGCCGAAGTTCTACGAGAACCTCCACAGAAATCTGGTCGAACGTTTCAGCGAATTTTATGGCAAAGCACCCGTTGATCATTTCGATGTAATTGAAACCGCTGACATAAAGCCAAAGCGCATCAAAATAGCAGAAGGCTACAGGCGATGCAATCTCATGAGTCTGCGAATTCAGGCAAGCCCTGAGCTATTGAAGTTCGCCTATGATGCAGGTTTAGGAGAAAAGAACGCGATGGGGTTCGGATGTGTGGATATAATGAATTGCAGCCAACATATGAAAAATTTAACCGCAGATAAACGCAGATGAACGCAGATTTGTTGATTGGGGTACTGCATTCCGATTACCTGCAAGAAATCCAAACTAAGAGATGTGCGGGAAAATAGTTTCACCCCGCTCTCCAAAGTTTTATTAACACATAGCTAATGTATAGAGTTGATGAAGGCGGAGAAAAGTGGCGGAAGAGCAAAGAGCACAAAAATGCGACTGTCCATTGCTCCATCTGCGGCATGGATATGGACTGCCCTGAATCGATGCTCACGGTGGAGCGGCATTTCTGCGCGCGGTGTACTGACCTCATGGCTGAGGGCTATGAGCCAGAGGAACTGAAGATGAGCCCGGATGATATAGCGCAGCATTTGCCCGGATGCGATGAGGTATCAATGCTGTTGATGGAACTTCATTGGTCATCGGTTAAGCCCACCATTCATCCCTGAACCGATATCTATTAACATGGGGATCAAGTGCCTGACTTGAATAGACATTCATAACAGTC
>JAYTKX010000008.1:0-3770 GCA_043729865.1 Methanobacteriota archaeon | reverse complement strand
ACCCCGCCATAGGCGGCGCCTCACCGGGGTCTGGGGTCGCAACCCCAGCGCCGTGAAGATAGTATTGACCGAAAGTGTTAATAGTACGCTTATCCTGTCGAATCGGCGCCTCCGCCTATAATTTTTTATGATAATAAGTGCTTGTTTTGCTTAAAATTAGAAAATAAAGAATTTTATCGAATTTGCCACAGGCTAATCTAAAATGTATCAGAGATAAAGAACCAGATAAAGCACAGCCCACAAAATGAGGATAATATAAGCTGCTATAAGGAACGTGCTGATCGGCCCTTCAGCCTCTGACACGACGCCAGCAAAATTTACCGAATCCCGTTCCACATCTTCCACCGAATATTTATCCCCGCTCTTTCCTGCTAAATAGATCGCGATAAATATCGATATCAGAAGCACAGAAAGCAGGATAAGAGACGGTAATTGTGCCTGCGATACTTCAATTGGCATGCTCATCCTCCATCTCGATCATCCTGTATTTTGCTTCTTCGATATCTTTGAACTGTCCCTTCCGCCATCCCCAGATAAGCAAAATGGGGAAGATAATAAGGATTATCACGCTTGCTATCAGGATTATCTGGTAATCAAGCGACTCGCCATTCGTCTCTGTAAAGTTGGCAGGCTCAGGTGAGATATATACCGACGCGGGGCCATCGCCGTGCCCGTCCACGCCATGACACTGGGCGCAGTAGAGGTTATATATCTTGTTCCCATCAGTGTAATTCTTTTCATCATGTTTTATTGGAGAGGTTATCCCTGTTTTGCCCAGCGCCTTAGATTCGTTATCTGAGAAATCACCCGGTATCACTCTCACAACTCCGTCCACGAATGTCTTTTCATACGAGGCGATCTTCCATACCGTTTCTTCTGTCAGGGACAGCTTCCATGGCGGCATTGCGGTCCCTGGAACTCCTTCCATCATCCTCCAGAAATGATAATCCTCTCCTGGAAAATTCGAGATCCGGTCGTTCAGGTTCGCAGGATGCGTATTTACATGGCGCGCATAGGGTCCCTGCCCGTTGCCCGAGGCTCCGTGGCAGGGCAGGCACCTCTGAATATAAAGTATTTTTGCTTTATCGATCAGGTCTGCGTATGTGGCATTGCTTTCATTGCCAGCGCCTGCATCAAGAATAATTTTGCTGTATGGATTTTTGCGACCCGCATAAGGCTCAGGTACCAGGGGCTGGAAATTCTGGGTTTCAATGTTGTTGCCCAGTCCTTCAATATAGGCGCTGAGGTAATTCAGATCCTGTTCTGAAAGGTATGAAAAGTTAGGCATGATTGAACCTGGGCTCACAGACCTTGGATTTCTGTGATGCGTGATATCCCATAGAGTGGGTCTTGCCCCGCCTATCTGTGCAAGGTCAGGACCTGTTCTCTCTGTGCCCAGGAGATGCGGCCTGTCGTAATAATAGTCCCCTGACAGCGATGTCCTTCCCAGTCCCCAGTCCTGCGGTCTTACGAACTGGGAATGGCAGTACATACAGCCATTGCTCTTGAACAATTCCCTGCCTTTTGCCTGGTCGTCAGTATATGGATGGGCGATATCAGACGGCGGATAGTTCATGAGCAGGTATGGAAGAATGACCACAATAAAAAACATCGTGAGAAATAATCCAAATGCTCCGATTGCAAATATCGGGACGCTTTCCCTGTACTTTTTAACGCTTTTTTCTTTCGTGATCGTCCGGGCTGGAGCAGCTATGTGGGATGGTTCCTGGGAATTTTTATTCCTTAAGGTCATCAGCATATTATAAAAAAATACATACTGCCCGAATATTATCGTCCCGCCGGCAAGCGCTCTGACTATAAAGAACGGCTTTAGCTGAAGCAGTACGATAGCCACAATAATATTCTGGGTCCAGCCCGAACTCTGGATAAGCCCCATGTTTGTCATTGAGGCAAAAAAGAGCAGGAAACCGATGATCGTGAACCAGAAATGATAGCTTGCAAGACGCATTGAGTAAATCTCTTTGCCGGTCACTCTCGGAATGACAAAATAAATGGTTCCCATGACAAGGAACCCGAAACTGCCAAGCAGCGCCAGATGCGCATGACCTACGGCCCACTGGCTGAAATGCAGGTACGAATTTATATCGCGCATCGCCTGGAAAGTGCCCTGGAGGGAGACCAGGAAATAGAAGAAACCTCCTATAATGATAAAACGAAGCGGGATGTATTCGACAAAACGGTTCCAGCTTCCGCGCATTGTAAGGAGGATGTTTGTGATGAATGCAAGCACAGGTATCATCATCAAGCCGCTGTTCACCACAGCCACGGTCTTTAGCCATTCAGGGATGGGCGCCTGAAGAAGATGGTGTCCGCCCACTCCTGTATAGACGAATACGATGGAGAAAAAGCCGATCATAGAAAGCAGGTGGCTGTACAGGGGGCGTTTGATAATGACAGGTATGAGGTAATACCAGACCGCAATACCAAGAGTTGTGAACCAGAGACCCAGGACATTATGACCATAGAACCAGTTAAAGACACCGTCAACAGCCCCTTGCAGGGAACCGGTATCAGGATGCCACATCACGTTGCCTATGAAATATACTATCGGGAAGGTGAGGAAGGTTCCCATTATGTACCAGATGGAACTGTACAGCTTGCGTTCTGTCCTGTTCTGCACTGTTTTAAAAATATTATAACCTATGAGCATCAGGGTGACTACGATGCCAACATCGATTATCCAGATATACTCTGCATATTCACGAGCCTGGGTGTATCCAAGAGCAAGAAGGACAGTTCCCGACGCGATCGCAAGGTTCCATAGAACGAAAGTCAGGTACCCCAGTTTTTCACTGTATAGCTTTGTACCGGTAAGTCTCGGAACTATGTAATATGCAGCGCCGATAAGCCCTGTGGAGAGAAAACCGAAAGCCACTCCGTTAACGTGCATGGGGCGCACGCGTCCGAAAGTAAGATATGAAGTTTGTCCTAAGAACTCAGGAGCGAAGAATTTTACGGCAAGAATGAAGCCGAATGTGGTGAATAATATCAGCCAGAAGAGGGATGATATGAGAAAGTTCTTTGAGGTGATGTGTTCATTGGAGCCCATTTTTATCACTCCTGCCTGATATGTCAAAATCAGGTTTTATCTACATTTATCGATTGATGCTCGTTCTTTTTCTATTTTTCTCATAATGTTTTCATTTTTTGGTTTGTCTTCTTCTTCTTTTTTTCTTTCGGCTTCTCTCAAACTTTCTTTTTGCCTTTCAACTTCTACCATATTTTTTTTTGGTTTTTCATCTTGCATTTGTTCGAATGATGTGACATTCATCTCCTCCCTCACCTCATTGTTCAAGTCATGCAAAAGCTTTCTATTTTCGGTTATCCAGAATATAGGTCCTTGTGTTTCCTGTTTATTTTTAGTAAGACCCAATCTATATCGCAACTCCTTAGCCAAATTAGAAGGTGAATCTAATTCGAAATCACGGTATCGTAGACCATTTCCCTCTACAATCGCATATTCATCATGATAGGGTTTTCTTCCGTGTTTATCGCAAAAAATTAATTTATCTCCCTCTTTTATTTTACCATATTGTATTAGTGTGGATAAAGAAACTGGCGATTTTCTTTCAAAGTCTTCTGTTTTTAAATCTACCATAGATTTATCTGGATTCAATACGAGTGAGTACGGAATAATTATTGGCAATCGATATTCATTGGTCATCGGTTAAGCCCACCATTCATCCCTGAACCGATATCTATTAACATGGGGATCAAGTGCCTGACTTGAATAGACATTCATAACAGTC
>JAYTKX010000007.1:0-11768 GCA_043729865.1 Methanobacteriota archaeon | reverse complement strand
AACAGGCATGTCCCATTCAACCATCAGTAAAGGGATAGAGGAACTCAAAAAGTCAGAGAAACTTGAACCCCCAGAAAGACTTCGAGCACATGGTGGAGGACGAAAAAAGAATTTAACCACTTTAGCCTTTAGCCAAAAGTAATATATACCGAAAAGTTCATAAAAACAATTAGATACAGCAATGTATCTTTATTAACAAATAAATAAACTTAAAAGAGAGAGTGATGAGAAATTATGGCAATAATGGAGAGAAAAAATTTTGATTCCCCAGATGAGACAAGAACGCCTTTCGAAAAGGGGAAAATTGATATCGTGAATATCGGTGGTCTAACTTTTCAACGTGAAGTTCTCGAGCCAGGATGGAAATGGTCAAAACATGTGAAACCTGTTATGAAAACAGATAGTTGTCAAAAGTACCATGTAAAGTATATCATCTCCGGGCGCCAAAAAATCATAATGGACGATGGAACCGAGGAAGAGTTAGGTCCTGGTGATCTTACAATTATCCCTCCAGGACATGACGCATGGGTGGTGGGAAACGAGCCAAATGTTCTCCTGGAATTGGCTGCAGTCGTAAAAACGGTATGAGTAAATTGTTATGAAAACCATTTTCCATAAAAATGCGATGAGTTATGATTAGTCAGCCAAGAGAACTTTTAGAGAAATAAATCTTTCCTCTCCATCAAGCTCAAGCAGATCGTTCATATCATCATCTGAAAAAGCTGCAATGGCGCACACACCGCAATCTACAGAGCCTGCACTCAGGTACAGGTTCTGGCAGGCATGTCCTGCGTCCAGGTGAAGATACCTGTATCCTCTTTCTCCAATGGAACTCATCAATTTCAACCAGCTTTCTTCCACCACTCAGAGTAATGCTCTTTTGCCCATCCTTCATCCACTTTTCCAAAGACAATGCCGCGAATAGATTCACTGTGATATAGGGAAAAAAGGATATGTCCTGAAAAAAGGAGCAGGGATAACTCTGCAAAAAAATCATGGACCATGAAGTTCAATTCAACAAAGTCCACACTGAACATTGATTTCATCCATACCACAGAACCGGATAAAGAAAGCCCTAATATAAGGAGCAGTGTAACGAAGAAATTCACTTTCTGACCGGGATTGAACTTACGATTATTGATTGGGGGGTTCTTAAAAAGTTCTAAGAACCATTGAATATCATTGCTTTTTAAAGACATTAACTCCCTGATATCTTCATACATATACAAACTTCCAAAACGATAGACAATTGGCAGTATCATAATAAAAGGAATTGAAGCATAGAGATGCAACATTTTTATTAACGGGTCTCCAAGAAGCGATTTTGGGGTAAGAAAGATATGTATCCCGGTTATCAGGAGCCATAGGAAAAATATCGCATGAGACCAGTGTAAAACTCTCTCGCTTAGATCGAATCTTACTATTTTCATGGATACGAAACCCCATCGACCTTATATCCAAACCTTTCCCAGTAGCCGATATCCTGTATTTTAGTAATAGTTATTTTGTTCACCCATTTCACATTCTTATACCCGAACATCCTGGGCATCACAAGACGAAGCGGTCCCCCGTTTTCAAGCGGCAACGGTTCATCATACATCATATATGCGAGCATGACATCCTGTTCCAGCGCTTCTTTTATGGACAGACTGTCGCTGTACATGTCGCTTGCAGAATGGAAGGTTGCGAATGCAGCATCAGGTTTTAGACCTGCTTTATCAAACAGAACACTTAACATTACACCTTTCCATTTGACTTTATCGACAGACCATCCTTCTACGCAGTGGAAATCAGCCACCTGTTCCCGGCTCTCAAGCTCCAGGAGTTCTTTGTAGCTTATATGAAGGTCAGATCCCACAAGACCTTCAATGCTCAGTTCCCATGTTCCAGGGTCAAATGATGGGATTTGCTCGATGCTACGTATCCTGAATCTGTTCACGGTCTTTAATCCAGCTTTTCTAAGAAGGCTAAGACCGGCAATTATCATTCCCATAAATATTCCAAGGTAGATCAGGAATTTCCTGCGGCTTATGGCTTCTGGCATGGATATTCGTCCTTTTTCGTCATTCATGTATGATCCTCCTGAATTATTTTACTTCCTCACAAGGCATCGCGTCTTTATTTTTTCCAGAGCCAGTCTCTTCACAAGATGGCTTCCCACAAAACCAGTTCCTCCAGTGACAAGGATCATATTTCACTCCATCTCTTTGTATTTATGAATCATTAGGGACATTTAAAGAGATATAGTTTGAGCCTCCTTTTTCGTGGACTTGGGAAAAATTATATTTCGACCTATGTGATAAGTTTAGGTTATGGTTGAAATCATAATTAAAAGAAGAATAGTTACAGGAAGAAATGCATGAATAAAAAAATTGTTTGGATAGCAATAGCACTGTTCTTGATCATAATCGTCATAGCATCGATCCTTGGCATCAAACCTGCTGTAAAATCAGGTTCTCTTGATAAAATCAACCTGCCCCAGGGCTTTAAGATAGATGTTTTTGCAGATGCCCTGGACGGCAGTTCTGTATCATACCCGGGTCCGAATCCCGGCCCTAGGATGATGCTATTGAAGGATAATGTACTCTTCGTTACAATACCGAACACGGGAAAGGTCGTTGCGCTTCCTGATGTGAACGGCGATAAAAAAGCAGATGGCGTTGTAACATTTATTGATAAACTCAATAATCCGCACGGGATCGATTATTACGATGGCTGGTTCTACATAGCAGAAGAAAACAGGGTAATACGTGTAAAGGAAAGCGGAAATGACCTGCACGCCGATATGGAGACGTTTGAAGTCCTGATCGACAACCTTCCCACAGGCGGTCATTTCACAAGGACTATAAAAATACATAATAACAGCCTGTACCTTAGCATAGGCTCATCCTGCAATGTCTGCAACGAGCAGGATGAAAGAAGAGCAGCCATCACAAAATGCAATATCAATGGGGCTGGCTGCAGACTCTATGCAAAAGGATTGAGGAATGCCGTAGGGTTCGTCTTTCACCCGGAAACAGGTGTGATGTATGCCACAGACAACGGACGGGACATGCTCGGAGATGACCTTCCGCCTGATGAGATCAATATACTGGAAGAGGGGAAGAACTACGGGTGGCCTATCTGCTATGGAAAGAATATCCACGATACTGATTTTGACAAAAATGTTTATATCAGAAATCCATGCATGGAGCCGTTTGAGATGCCAAGCCTTGTAGATCTTCAAGCGCACTCAGCGTCACTGGGACTTGCTTTTTATTATGGCGACAGTTTCCCGCAGGAATACAGAGGTGACCTTTTCGTTGCCTATCACGGTTCATGGAACAGGAAGGAGGCGACGGGATATAAGATAGTGAGCATTGACATGCTGGACTTAAAGGTGAAGGATTTTGCAACCGGCTGGCTAACGGGTGGCAATGTGCTCGGAAGACCGGTTGATATCATCGTTGCTGATGACGGCTCGTTATTCGTGAGCGATGATAATGCGGGGAAGATATACAGGATCTCATACCAGGTTTCATAGATATCTGATTTTGCGCTACGCAAATGCCACATCAAGTATCATCATCACTGTAAAACCTATTAAAGCCCCCCAGGTGGCTAAATCCGTATTGCCATTGCGCTGGGACTCAGGAACTACCTGTTCCACAACAACAAATATCATGGCTCCAGCCGCAAAACCCAGGGCATATGGTAGCATAGGTCTTGCTGAATAAACTGCAATAGCACCGATCACAGCAGCTACAGGTTGCAATAAGTGCCTGAGTTGCAGGACCCATGTTCTGAAAAACATCCATCATCTGTTTATACCTTTTTTAATATTCCAACAACAGGAAACCGCTCAAGGAGTTCAACACCATGGGGCGCATTTAAAAGATGATCATCTCAGGAATTTTGACACAAATGGAGATGTTTCTCCCCTTCGCAGGAAGTGTCCTGAAGGACCTTCTCCAAGGAATTCAGAGAACCAGGACTCGTGCTCGATCTCTTCATTGAGGATGGACGAAGAAAGGTCATACGTCCTGTGGTCATTTCCTGCGGTCATATTGCATATGTGGGTTCCACCGAGTTCATATATTCGAGGGACTAAAGCTTCGAAATGATTCCTGTCTTCGATACGAGCAGTCTCTGCTATCTCCTTACATCTATCCCGGATTTCTCTACCATTTCCCGTGTGACTTTTGCTATAAAATTTCTCCTTACATTCTTTCCATCATTTCCAACGCATCATCAAATGGCAATGCCGGATTTATGTGCGGTATCCCGATCTCTCTGAATGGATAGGTGATCTTCAGGATCGATTCTTCATTCGGAGCATCGAATATCGCCATAGAGACATGCCTCCCGATCAAAAGATATCTGCCTATCAATTTTACTTCTTCAGGATATTTGAATTCTTTCCAGATTTTAAGAAGTTTTGATGTATTCTCAGGATTCCACTTAAACCATAGTACAAATAGCATATTTTCACCTCCTTTTTGTTTTATTCAAGTATAATATATACAAGCTTTTTCATGCCTATCAATGTTGAGTAAAGCTACTCAACCTTTAATGGCGTCTTTTTCTTGATCTCTGTCTTGGGCATGGTTATTTTAAGAATTCCGTTGTTATATGATGCCTTGGAGTTGTCAGAATCTATTGAAGATGGCAAAGATATCATACGATAATATGATCCACTGCGTCTTTCTTTATATATATAACCTTTTTCTTTCTTTTCCTCTTCATGTTTTGTTTCGGCTGAAATTTCAAGCTTATCTTCAGTTAGATTAATTTTGATATCTCCTTTGTCCAACCCAGGCATCTCAACAGTGGCAATTACTTCTTTATCTGTCTCAACGAGATCGATAAACGGTTTCCTGTATTTTTCAATTGCTCCTGTTGTTGTTCTTTCACCTGGTAGTAAAAGACTTCTGTTTACTGGTATACCCCAGATTTTTTCAAACATTCTGTTCATATTTTCTTCAAATATTCTAAATTCGTCAAATTCGTCTGACATTTGTTTTCACCTCATTAATTTTTTTTCGTTCTGCGGCTTATTATATAGATATGTTCTTGTGAATGCGCTGCACAGATGCTTCTCTCTCAGTGACCTCCTTCACCCATTCTGACTTCATGCATTAAAGGCGTATCTCCACGCTTCGGTTCGCTTCCTGCCCTGGTATATTTCTTTTTCACTTTATTAGCGATATCTTTTCCAAGCCTTTTACATTCTTCAAGATCTTTTTCAGCAGGTTGATATTGAATACGTAATACTGGATCTATTACATCCATTCCAAGCTCACGCATTTTTTCTGCAATCATTATAGGTGCCTCACCGCTCCACCCGTAAGAGCCGAAAGCTGCCCCAACTTTGTCTGCTACTTTTGCTTTTTCAAGGCTCTCAATAAATTTTTCCATAGGAGGCAGCATCTTATAATAAAAAGTCGAAGAGCCAATCGCAATGGCATCCGCAGCTTTTATGTCCTCTATTCTTGTTTCGTGGAAATTCACGGCTTTAGCGTCAACGTTTCTTGATATCGCACCTTCTACGATGGCATCTGCCATCGCTTTTGTATTACCTGATGTACTGAGATATACAACTACTACTTTTGGCATATTTTTCCTCCCAAACTCATGAGAAAGTTCAAAGTTCACTATCCCTCTCTCACAATAAGATTTAAAATGATGATAGATAAAACTTCCCGTCAAAAATCTCAGGATCTGCCTGTAGAAAAATTATCATTCTTCTTTAGAGAAACTATAGGTTCTTTCACCTTTTCTTAATAGCCTGAACGATCCATTCTTTGTTACCTTTGAAACGATCTCTTCTTCTTTCATATGATGGTCGCTGAAGGACAGTATCCCATCTGACCTTAATACACGATGGATCTCTTTGAGAACGTCATCCGGCTTGTCGAGGTCATGAAATGCATCATACAACAGGACTACATCCAAACTCTTATCCGGCAAGCCTGTCCTGCAATCAGAATGTATGGTCGTGACATTCATGAGCTTCTTCTTTGAGGCAAGGTTCCGGACCATTTCAATAGCGAGGGGATGGATGTCCAGAGCATAGACCATACCTGA
Source organism: Methanobacteriota archaeon (assembly GCA_043729865.1). Classification (GTDB taxonomy): domain Archaea; phylum Halobacteriota; class Methanosarcinia; order Methanosarcinales; family Methanoperedenaceae; genus Methanoperedens. Next base: position 5,702 of record JAYTKX010000007.1, on the reverse strand, counting down.
TCCGCCAACCAATCTGGCAGTATCGATAATATAGCTGCCCGGCCCACACCCATAATCCAGGACATGATATCCGGGTTTTATACCCGCCTCTTTCAGAATATCTATGCGCGGTCTTAAGAGATCGCGGAGCTTGAAGGTTAGAGCCATCAGTTTGAAACCGAGATTTGAGGATGTTTTGTTCATGGGAAGTTACACCTGATTTGCTTTTTGGAGGGGAGTTAGCACGACTATCATATCTGAATTCTGTTCGTATATATTTCCTTTTGCACACCGATCCTATATCATCAAATATACCTCGCAATACACTCAAGCGCAGGGTATAATTTAAGAGACAACTGGGTCAAAGTCGTCCTTCGATTTCCGTTACATCTTTATCCCTCAAGTGATAATCCATCTTTTCAATCATCTTTTTAGCTATATCGAGGCTCTCCCGAGCCTTGCCCTTTTCCCCCATAGCAAGATAGAAGCGTGTATATTCAAGATGACAATCTGCCTGATATAAGCCCATGCTCCCTCGTTCAGCAATGACCATTGCTTCATCCAGGTCGTGCCGTGCCTTGTTGAACTCACCACTTACCCTGTAAAGCTCCGCACGTGCCAGAAGACCCCGAGGTAAGTGATGCTGAGTCCCAGCCAGTCTCAGGCCATCCACTGCCTGGTTCAGATGCTCTATCGCCCTAATAAATTCGTGGCTTCCATCCTGCTGTGATTGAAGCAAGTAAGCCCTTCCAAGTGAAAGATTGTCGAGGGCTATGCTAAGAGGCCAATTGCCTCGTTTAGCTATTTTGATTGTTTGATGAGCCCGTACCTGAACTACTTGATGCTTCCTTTGATTCAGAAGCAAATTGCAGTAATAGAAACCATTATTGGAGTAAAGAAACGATGATATCCTATCCATTTTCTTTTGCATTTCCTCTGTTTTTCGGAAGGTCGCCACAGCATCACTAATATGATTTGAATGGTACAAGGCATTTGCCAATCTGGCTCTACTCGTTATTCGCAAGTGGACATCACGATTGTGTTCAGCCAGTTCCAAATTCCTTTTGGCAAGATTTAAAGCCTGCACCAAGTCTCCTATTACTAAATAAAGTTCACTGAGGTTACCGGCTTCGATGGCAGCGTGTGTCCACTTCTCTTGGACGACAAAAGCTTCTAGCGCGGTCTGCATTGGCTGAACCGCTTCCTCAACTCGGCCCAGTGCCCGAAGGCAAAAGCCTGCTTCGCCTAGAACAAAGGCTTTTGCAGATTCTTTAAGTCCATCAATGGGTCGTCTCCAAGGTAAATCAAAAAAACCAGATAGAGCAGATATATCTGCCCCAAACGCTCCAAGTTTTTCCGTAATGAAACATTCATCTTTTTGCTTTATCCGCCGTATGTATACTTTGTCCAGAACCTCCTGATGGCGACCAGCATCACAACCATGGGCAACTGCAGCGAGTAGAGGTACCATCTCCACGATGGTTTCAGGGTATTCTTTAGCCTGGGATTTATAATACTCATAAAGTCTGCTATGAGCTTCCTTCCATGCGTCAGGATTGCCTGCCTTTAATTTCTCACCAAAATATTCTCTTATCAGAGGATGGCAATCCAGTGTATCAGGTCTATGCTGACCTTCTTTAATAAGAAGCTTTGCTTCTCTAAGATTATTCAAAGCATACTGCCACTTCTCATCCGATAATTCATTCAGCTCAGATGTCAGTCCTTTGATGGGTGGGTTAGCTTTCAATGCTTTTATCGCGCCGCTCTCTGAAGAACGATCAAAAAGTCCCATTATTCGAAGGATATTCAACTCTGGTTTGCCTTCAAACCATTTTTCGTACGACTCAATAACTCGTCTGGCATGACCCCCCTGTATCTGCTCGTCTGTCAATCTGGCAATTTTATCGCGTTGTCGTATATCACCATGATAAACTATAGCTAGGTATCTACCCAATAACGAAAGAGCGAGAGCATGACCATCAAATTCAACAACAGCCTGTTTGCGTTCATCAAATGTTCCCTTTACACCAAGATGTTCAAGAGGAATGCTCTGCACAGTTTTACCGACAAAATCCTTGATATCATCAACCTCAAGCCTCGTAGTTATGATGCATAAACCGGAGTTGTTGATGGCTAATTCTCTGAGTAAATATTTGAGAGCAGGGTCTTTTATTTGGCCCTGCTTCTCTCCAGGTGGATTCTGCAAAGGCTCAAGACCGTCAAGTATGAGTAGAGTGCGTTTTCTCTTGATGAGATCAGCCAATCTTTCGCCTTTTTCCCATGGTGTCCCTTTATTTGGGTCTGAATCGCCAAACCACCCCAGAGCAGACGCAATAAAAAGGTCGGTAGATACCTGTTTCTTTTCTGATGCCCCCTGACTATAGAATGACCAGCCGTACACACGCTCTGCTCCACGATAATTTTCATCGCACATTTTATTCAACCATACGTTAATAAGTGCGGTCTTACCCACCCCACCCCATGCTGTCAAACTGAGGATATTTGTCTTAGGATTTTCCCATGCTTCATCGAGAGCTTTCAGTTCTTTCTCGCGCCCGAAAAGTTCTGGACCGGTTGAAGGCAATTTAGCAAGCGATATTTTTTCTGGACTTAAAGTGACAAGACCTTTTCCATTTGGAACTCTGGGGGCACATCTAATGATAGATATAATTTCAACAGCAATCGCCGCCATATCAGTATTAATATCGTGTTCACTTCCTCAGGAAATTGGTCTACCGTCTTTGGGTCTAACAAGCATTCTTTCCAACCATTTAACATGCTGCCAAGCACAAGGCTTAGCGATAACTGGAAAAATGCGCAGCCCATCCTTCTCCCGGCGTTCCAGAAGGCGAGGAACTTCTTCACTGAGGATGAATTTTGATGTTAGAAAATCAGCCGAGATTAACAATATAGCTACACTGGCTGTATCTATGGCTTTTTGGATTTCCGGGTACCAATCATCACCTGCCTCGATGCGTCTATCATCCCATATATCAAGATGACCTTCACTTTGCAATACTCCTAAGTGGCTAACTAAGCGGTTTTTCCAGTCTTCGTCCTTATGACTATAGCTGATAAAAACTATGGGTTTAGTCATTGCATAGCCTCTAAAATGTTTTCATCTCGACTATAAAAATAATTTAAATTTAGACTTTGAATACCGACTTTTGTTATTCCAAACACGCTTTTTATCATTACTACCTTAATCAAATACGAAGAATAAATATTCTGCTAGACTCTTAACCTTTTCTAAGAGCTATTATTTATATTTTATTATAGGAATTTATGGCAAAATCTAGTCCTTCCGTTACTATTTCCTTAATAAGTTTGTTTTCGAGTACTTCATCAAATATATTTCCACCATATTTTATATCGAACCTCATATAATAAGGAACGTAGTTCATATCTGACTTGTCGATCCAATTGACAAGGGTCCAGGTATCATTAAGAATTTCAATTCGGATTTCAGGATACTTATCTTTTATAGCACAATACACATTCCTTTTTACAATCTCTAAGACTTGAAATGGAGATAGTTTTGGGACTGATTGTACTGCAAAATATATGCTATTGAAACTTGTGGAAATATGTTGGTGAACTAAAGAGATTTCTTTTTCCCTTTCTGTAGCAATAAAAATAGCATCGATTTTATTGTGAAGACTTTCACCAAATTTCATCTTGTTGATGTTATCCCATTTCACTAGGTAAATAAAAGGGTAATAGGCCGAATGAAATGCTTTTTGAATTTGATTCATAAGTTCATCTCTATTATTTTGGTCAATCTTCAATACTGTAAAAGGGAGTATAACGAAATTTGCTGCCTAACGTTCAGACTTGATATCATCAAAAATTGATTACACTCCCAAGAAAAATTATTTTGAAATCAAAATCATATTGAGTATTGTACTTCCATTCTATCTTCATCGACCTTTATTTCACCATTTTCTTTTTCAAATGATTTTATTTTTTCGTCAAGCGTTACTAATAGTTTTTTAGCCGCTGCCCTCGTTAAGATCAACAAACCATCTGAGTGATATGCCCACCCATCCTCAATTTTAAATTTTTCATTAAATAATTCTAAACGGAAATCGACATCTGTGGATGTTACTATAACGTTAGTTACATATGTTTTGTTAAATAAAGAAGATCTAAATATTGAAATTTTTTTCTTCTTTGGTTGGCTCTCCACTATTTCCTTTGTTTCATTCAGCTCTTCACTCATAATAACTCTTTATGCAGATGCTAAAGATGAGACTATTTTTCCTTTTGTTAGCATCATCAGGGGTATCTCATCTCCGTCAGTCATTAATACATAATCACACTCTTGTTCTGTTTGATATCTAATTGGCTCATCAACTAGAGATAAGCCAATCTCCATCCTTATTTTCTCTTTTGCCTCTTCTTCTTCAAGTGGATTCTCTGCCTGTTTGAAGCTATGAATTAATGAGGAACCAATTAGCATTTTGACTATTTCATTATCCGCCAGCTGATAGTTTTTCATTTTGCCTATCATTTTATTTATCACTAAGATGTTATTGTAAATCAGTTCAGAAACTTTTTTGTTAACAGTTGTTCTTGACAGACCTGTGAACTTACTGATTTCGGATTGGTTATAAGAATTGTCCATATTCTCAGCCAGAAAATCAAAAATTCTGATTTCAGAGGTCTCACCGAGAAAGTCTTCTAATGCCATAGTATTTATTCTCCTAGTTCAATCTTAATATGTTTTTTTAAAGTTCATTCTATGTAGTAGGTATACTCAGCATCGTAGTATATCATATATGATATACTATACTTATTGTATTTAATACTATTGTACATGTTGTTCAATGAATTATACAATAGATTTATATGTGTCATGGTATATATAAGTTAAAATGACTTGTGGGTTTTCAAGATATGAATTATATATTATATGGAAAATATGCTACAAGAATAGATGGTGCAATAAACACATAGATAAACGAGATTTGGTAAAAGGTAGACCTAAAAATGAAATTGACTTATACGAGGATGCCGTCCGAAGTTTGGTTAGAGAAGGATTTCTTCAAGAATATTGCTCTCAAGGAAGGTCAGATATCTGTATTCTAAAACAGAACAGAAATCGAGCTTTAGAAGTATTAAAAGCTCATGAAAAAGAATATGATTTTATTAAGAATCTCGAATTCATAAGGTAGTCCTCTTCCTCTCTTATAGAAACGAAATAGAAAAGATTTCTCAACATTTTAAACCGTTATTTTATTTCGTAGTCAACTAATCAACCGATTCACAATCATTTCATAATGGTTAATAGCAAGAATCATCCCACGGCATCTTAATAGAACCTGATTTTCTTTTCCATGCCCATTTTCAATACAATTATGGATGCATGATAACGATCGCATGTAGCAGCCACCCCAAACCCCGTACGATGTACGAGGCATGTATATAGCGTTTATTGTGGATATTCATACATATTACGAGCCAGGATATAGCTCTGTCAAATAATCTCATGATCGATGTCATTCTCATTTGAGCATCAGTAGAATCATCAGAACTAAAGCGCATCACTAATCCCGAACGGATCCCCAGGTCTTGCTTAAATAGATATAATGTGATGCGATTGGTATTATAAAACCCAACTTTATTTCTTCCCCACAGTTGCAACATATATCACAAATCGTTCCACTCCATCAAGCTCAAGCAGATCGTTCATATCATCATCTGAAAAAGCTGCAATGGCG
>JAYTKX010000006.1:0-2465 GCA_043729865.1 Methanobacteriota archaeon | reverse complement strand
TATTTCTTCCCCACAGTTGCAACATATATCACAAATCGTTCCACTCCATCAAGCTCAAGCAGATCGTTCATATCATCATCTGAAAAAGCTGCAATGGCGTACACACCGCAATCTACAGAGCCTGCAGTTAGGTATAGGTTCTGGCAGGCATGTCCTGCGCCAGGGTGAAGATATCTGTATCCTATTTCTCCAGTATCCTTCGCACAAATCCCAGTACGCACTTCACATTTTCCTCTATGGTGTTATCTATCCTGGTTACAGAATCCTCAACCACATTATCTTCTTTTCCGATATGCATATGCCCTGGATAAGTCGAAATCTGCCTGTGATGAGGCGCAGTATCTATCCTGATTATTTCATCTTCGCGCTGCCAGTGAAATGAATATTTGCAGTCAACAGGGTATCTTATGTCCATATACGAACCATCGACAAGAATAAGCCTCACCTTGTCACTGTAAATTATTGGTGCCTCTCTCAATATGTCTGAAAATTGCTCTTCGGCGCATTGAGCAATAATAATAAGCCTGTGCATTATATTCTCTTTACGAGATTGTCCAGTAGTTTTTTAAGATCTTTTATATTCTGTCCATAAGAGAGCGCTGAAAGGTAATCTTCATATGCCGGATGCTCCTCTATTTCACCCTGCTCAATCATTTTTTCAATAGCATCAGGGTTTTTTGCATTATATTTTATTAATATGTTTTTTAAAAAATCCTTTTGCTCTGAGATTTTAGATAGTATAAGAAACGTTTCCGTCTCTATACCTCTTATATGTGGGCTAAATATCGTCGATTGATCTGCTTCTGATGCGGCGTGCATAAATATACCTTAGAACTTACATTTAGGATGTTCGGGTATATAAAAAGATGCCGAGGCATTTATCCGTAGGGGAAAATACATCGTTGAAATGTGATGACCTCCTTAAATCATATTTATGAATGCTTTACCAAAACTTTCTAAAGCCTTCCACGGCTTTAAATCTTCAGAAGCCACTTCCAGAGCGGCATGAAATTCATCTTTATTCCGTCAACGATCTCTACTTTCTCAAAATCCTTTGTAATTATCATGCCATGATCTAAACCTGATTCCCTGGCGCATGCTGCAAGCCCGCGCACTTCACGGTCTTTTGTCTTTTCGCTGTTCAATTCATATGAAACCTGAATTATTTCTTTGATCGCGAGCCCCTCACGTATGACGAAATCCGCCTCAAAGCCTTCCCTGCTTTTCCAGTAATGGATATCGTGCTGCTGCGGCATATCACGTTTCAGTTCCAGAAAGACCGCGTTCTCAAACAACCTGCCATAGTCTATCCTGCCGCTCATGGAGTACAAAAACCCCGTATCCCCCGGATATGCTTTTCTGGGGTATTGCGTGCGGTCTTTTATTGTATGGGAGAATAAGCTGGCAAAAAAGAAAAGATACCCTTCCTGAGAGTATTTTTCAAGGTCAAGCAGGCTTTCCTTGCCGATCTTGTGACCCAGCCCCTTAAAGAAGTTCAGGCATTTCGATGCTGAAAAATAGGGTGTTTCGATTATGTATTTTCCAAAGAGCTCTACTGTTGTTATGCTGTTGTCCGACATTTCTGCAACGTCAAGTCCTATTATGTCCTTAAAGTATGAGTTCAGGATCCGTATCTTATCGGTTTTATCGACTGTCAGCACAACTTCAGGAAATCCGCCATATATGAGATACTCCTCAAGCGCCCATTCTATCCTGCCTGTTCCCGCAACGGTGAGTTCGACTTTGATGCCCCTGAAATTCAGGAATTCCTTGAAAGATAGAGGGTACATTTCATAATGAAGCATCCGCCCCCGCAGCGGTCTTGACGGGATCACAAGCTTCCCGCGGGATGAGCTAACGATCAGGTGCAGCCTTCCTTTCAATAATTCGTGGTTCCTTGCAAGCCATCCCTCCCAATCGTGCACGCCAGTGACCTCATCAAGCATCAGGAATCCTCTGTCTCCGAACCATTTGAGCACATCATCGAGCACTGTACTATTATCCTTGATCCTGCTATCCTCAAGGTTGATATACGCAGCATTTTCGCCTTCTTTGACAAGCTCCTGCTGGAGCATTATCAGAATGCTCGATTTTCCCGACCTGCGTATTCCTGTAATACCGATGATCTTGAGGCGGGAATTCGATATCAAGCCCCTCAGATCAAGCGCCCGCTTCTTCAAAGACTTTTTCCCGGCGTATGTTTTCCATTCTTCAAATACCATTTCTGCAGCATTCATTGAAGTTCCATATTGTTTTTGTACAGAACAGTATATATAGATTTCTGTTTTTATGCAGAACGATTTACTTATTCAGGTTTCCGTTTTTGATTGGAGCGTCACATGCTATCGGTATTATAAAACCCACCCTATTTCTTCCCCACAGTTGCAACATATATCACAAATCGTTCCACTCCATCAAGCTCAAGCAGATCGTTCATATCATCATCTGAAAAAGCTGCAATGGCG
>JAYTKX010000005.1:0-9373 GCA_043729865.1 Methanobacteriota archaeon | reverse complement strand
TTACTAAAGTGAAGTTGTTACGACCAAAAATTAGCTAAATTCTGGAAGGCACAGGGGTGCTTGCTATTGTTTTCAATTTTTGAGTGGGAAACTTGGGTTAGAAAACCTCGCCGCCATCCTTCGGAAAACAAACCGCGAGGCAGAGGCGCAGGAGATGGAGGAGCGCATTTGACAAGTATCAACTTATCGAAAAAATAAAGAAGAGAGGCGAAATAGGTAAAAAAGTTGTGGAGATACAGCTTTTCTATTTGCGGTCTATGAAAGGGATGCTTAAATGAGCAAAATGCTAATAACGCGACCATATCATGATTCAACGACTGCATATCTTTTCAAATGGAGCGAGCACCTGATAGATGCATCAGGCAAAAAGGGGATATCCTGCTCTGATTTTGCAGGTCAGAAAGCATCCAGAAGCGAAGTTGAGAAATACCTCAATAAGCAGAATCCGTCTCTTGTTGTATTCAATGGGCACGGAAGCGACGATACGATATTCGGGCATAGTTCAGCAAAAGTTCTCGGTCTGAAAGCTGTAGATGCCGGAGCAAAATGCTTTATCGGCTACGATGATGCTTTTATATTCGCATCGGACAAGAATTGCTCCGCTGGCAGGGAGCTTGATGATGAACTTGCTTTGCCGTTTCTTGATTCTTCAAACCAGATAGTTTTTTCCCTATTGGATGGAAGAACATCGGGAGAAGCATATGAAAAATCACAGGCATTTTTCCGAAAATGGATCGAGCATTTCTCAACCAGCGCAGCGCCACCGGGAAGCGAGGCAATAGTTTCGTGGCTTATGTGGGATATGTTCTGCCAGAAGATTAAGGGCGATCATAATGCCAGAATTCAATAGTGTTTAAGTTTGAGATATCCTGAATTGTCGCACATTTCTGGATAGCATAGCCATCTTCTTTGAAAACCTCGCCGCCTCCTTCGCAAAACAAACCACAAGGCTTTTCCGGCGCCGCCTATTTCAAATGTGATTTTTTCGTCTTTTTGGAATAAGCATTACCGCAGCAGAGCTGCGGGGCATAGTAATCAAGATCAAGATACTTCTGTTGACATATTGATAGCCACCTCTGCGATATCTCCGCTATAGCTCGCTATTCTCCCAAGGCTGTCAAGCATCGTTTTCATTAAAATAGCAGATTGAATATCTTCTATATTGAATAATTCTTTTGAAAGATCAGACTGGGATTTCTCAACCTTTTTAAGTTCGTGAAAGACTGTTTCAGCCATATCATCATTTCTTGTAAACAATGCCTGAATCGACTTTTCGAAAGTTGCAACTACAGTATTGGTAACTCCTATAAAATCGTCCAGTTGCATTTCTTTTTGAACTTCACATAACTGGATATAATTTTTTGCTATGTTTTCAATATGGTCAGCAATTCTCTCAAGGACTTTTACCACGATCCTGTATCCAAGGCAATCGCGTTGAGATTTGATTCCAAGTTTTTCTGCTACTTGCTGGTATTCTACGGCACTCTTAAGCTGCCTGACAACTAAAAAATAGAGCCTGTCGATTTCTTTCTCTCTTTCTATTATATCTTTTGCCAGCCCGATATCCATAGTTTCTAAAGCCTTAGCAAGATCAAGAAGCATCGACCTGTCAATGGCAAACATTCTCTGGAGTATCTGTATGGTACTCATACGTTTGTAATCCAGCATTATCTCAAGTGTCATTGCAACGTTCGTGTCCTCGACTATTTCGACACCTATCAAGTAGTCCAGAATCTTACGTATGATTTCCCTGTATGCAAGATGATCCTTCCGGTCCAGTTTTATCTTGATCGTATCATAACCCACCAGATAAGAAGCGATTAATATTCGTTCAAGAGCTCCGCTTGATGTTATTTGTGAGATCTTAATCTCTTTTGTCAGTGACTCTTTTTCAATTACACCGGTCTCAATCAGTAATGAACTGCCTTGTTCTGAAACCACCAGGGAGTCTCCGGGTTTCAAATTAGTCTTCTTAACCCATTTTTTGGGGAGTGAAATTACATAGGTCGAACCGCCACTTACGTAAACCTTTCGTGTTTCCATATTATCTTTAATCTACTGATTTTCTATAGTATATATAGATTATTGTGATAAAATATATAACTTTACAGGTGAAATATCAATTCGTGATAGAAATGAAAAAGAAAGAACAAATTTTGACAAAAAAGCCATATAATATTACACAAAGTAATTCGATGGGAGAAGAACACATGGAATTAGAGCAGGAGGATAGAGAACTCTACCTGTTCATGCGCGGCGGGTTTGGTGCCAAGTAGGAAGAGTTGAGATCATGAATACTAAAAAAATGAGCCTGAACAGGATGGAAATTTTTCTGATAGTTCTGCTTCTCTCACTCGCCTTGATGATGGTATTTAAATGATTGACCATCCAAAATTTTTCAAAAAAGTTACTGATGCTATTGTAACTATCATCCTGTACATATTGTTGCTTGTGCTTATCGCGGGAATGCTGCGGATTATACTTGATATACGCTTCATTGCCATAGATTCGCTTGAGGGCGGTTTTAACAAAATAGTTACTAGTGTTCTTACACTTTTTATTGTGATTGAGTTCTTCAAGACCTTTGCAGACTACTCAAAACATGAAAGGATCAAACTCACCGACATAACCGATGTCACGATACTGATAGCCATGCGCGAGGTCACAGTAGGGCTTTATTCTAAATCATTTGCATACGAGATGCTTTTTGCCCTTTCGGCGCTGCTGCTTGTGCTTGGAGTGATTAGGGTGCTGGCTGTCAGGTACTCGCCGGAGAAGGTTTGAAGGTGGTTACAATTCTTTTGATAGCATATTTATACTGATTTTATATAGTCTCTATAGATTCTTGGGAGAAGCTATATATTATTTGATGCTAAAATTCATGCTGGTGATGACACAAAATGAATCGATTAAAAATAGCAATAATCCTGATTCTGGCAGGCGTGCTGTTAGCTGGATGCGTAAGCAAGCCTCCTGAAACACAGAATACAGCACAACCAACGGCTGCGCCGACAGCAACCCCGCTTTCAGGCACTGTTAAGGCAGACGGCTCAAGCACGGTATTTCCTATAAGCGAAGCCGTGGGCGAGGAGTTCCAGAAGCTCTATCCCAACGTCAGGGTAACAGTGGGAATAAGCGGCACGGGCGGAGGCTTCAAGAAGTTCTGCGCTGGCGAAACCGATATAAGCGATGCCTCAAGAGCGATAAAGGATTCCGAGAAAGAGCTATGCGCCAAGAACGGCATAACCTATGAGGAGTTCAAAGTTGCATTTGACGGGCTTTCCGTGATGGTAAATCCCCAGAATACCTGGGTTGATGATCTTACAGTTGCAGAGCTTAAGAAAATATGGGAACCCAACAGCACTGTTAAGACATGGAAGGACGTTCGCCCCAACTTCCCCAATGAGAAAATAATCCTTGTAGGCGCGGATACTGACTCAGGCACTTTTGACTACTTCACAGAAGTGATAGTGGGTAAGGAGAAATCCAGCAGGTCTGACTACACCGCAAGCGCGGACGATAATATGCTGGTGCAGGCAATCGCGGGTGAAAAATATGCCCTCGGTTACTTCGGCTATGCGTACTATGTTGAAAATCCTGGCAAGTTGAAACTGGTGGCAATAGACAGCGGTAAAGGGCAGGTTCTTCCTTCCGGGCAGACAATCAATGACGGCACCTACAAACCATTATCAAGACCGCTCTTCATTTATGCCAATAAAGAATCCATGAAGCGTCCTGAAATCAAGGAGTTCGTAAAATATTATCTCACTGCAGGAAAAGAGCTTGTGCTGCAGGTGGGCTATGTGAAAATGCCGGACTCGGTGTATGAAGAGGGATTAAGCAGAGTGAGATAAAAACGCAAGTAATATATGTAAAGTATTCCGTTAGTTCCCTTGAGGTATAAAGTTGGATAGACAGAGGATGCAGAGAATCACGGAGTTTGCTATTGAAAAATCCCTCTTCCTCTGCGCCCTGGTCTCAATTTTGACCACGCTTGGAATAGTGCTTGTGCTCATTTTTGAGACCGTTTCCTTTTTCGAGGAAGTTTCAATAATTGAGTTCCTCACAGGCACAACCTGGGCGCCCACATACCGTCCCCAGCATTTCGGTGTGCTTCCTTTGATAAACGGCACTCTGATGATAGCTGTGGGCGCAGCCATAATTGCTATTCCTCTGGGCATAGCCAGCGCAATTTACCTGAGCGAATATGCCAGCGCAAAAGTGCGCCAGACGGTGAAACCTGTGCTTGAGATACTGGCTGGTATACCTACTGTGGTCTATGGTTATTTTGCCATAAGCTTCATAACCCCGCTCCTTCGTGAATTTGTACCCGATGCGAACATTTTCAACGCAGCTTCCGCTTCTATTGTAGTAGGAATAATGATTCTGCCCATGGTCTCAAGCCTGAGCGAAGATGCCATGCGCTCAGTTCCCCGTGCCCTGCGGGAAGGCGCATATGCTCTTGGTTCAACAAAATTTGAGGTATCCACAAAGATTGTAGTTCCGGCTGCGCTCTCTGGAATACTTGCCTCTTTCATTCTTGCCATATCAAGGGCTTTGGGCGAGACAATGGCCGTCACTCTGGCTGCGGGCGCAACGCCCAAAATGACGCTGGATTTCTTCGAGAGCATTCAGACAATGACGGCTTACATAGTTCAGGTGAGCATGGGTGATACGCCTTACGGCAGCATTGAATACAAAACAATATTCGCAGTCGGAATGGTGCTTTTTGTTATGACTTTGGTGATGAACATCGCAAGCATGTGGATAAAAGAGAGGTACAGGGAGGTTTATTCGTGAGATATATCAAAGGAAAGGTCTTTGAATCCCTGTGCCTTGCAGCTACCGTCATAGCTTTATTGCTTTTAGCAATGCTCCTGTGGGACGCATGGGATAAAGGCGCAGGCTGGCTCAGCATTAAATTCCTGGACAGCTTTCCATCGCGCTTCCCCGAGCAGGCGGGGATAAAATCCGCGCTCTGGGGCTCGATATGGCTTATGCTCATCACAGCTTTAATTTCAATCCCTCTTGGCGTAGGAGCAGCGATATACCTGGAAGAATACGCAGGAAGAACTAAGTTCACAAGGATAATAGAGATAAACATCTCCAACCTCGCAGGAGTGCCGAGCATTGTTTACGGCATTCTTGGTCTTGCGCTATTCGTGAGAGGAATGGCTCTTGGAAGAAGCGTCTTAGCAGGCGCTTTGACAATGGCTCTACTCATTCTGCCCATAATAATAATCTCAAGCCAGGAAGCAATCAGGGCTGTGCCATCTTCCATAAGAGAAGCCTCCTATGCTCTTGGGGCAACAAAGTGGCAGACTATCAAGCATCATGTCCTGCCGGCAGCTTTGCCCGGGATACTCACAGGAAACATACTTGCTCTTTCAAGGGCAATGGGCGAAGCAGCGCCTCTTATCATGATTGGCGCATTAACTTTCATAGCCTTCACGCCAGAGAGTCCTTTTGACCCTTTCACCGCTTTACCGATCCAGATTTTCAACTGGGCTTCAAGACCTAAAGTGGAGTTTCAATACTTAGCTGCAGCAGGGATACTTGTGCTTCTGGGATTGCTTATAGCGATGAACGCAGCAGCCATAATAATTAGAAACAAATACCAGAGGTACATAAAATGGTAACAGCTATTCAGACTAATAGTTTAAGCACATGGTATGGCAGCAAGCAGGCGTTGGAAAACGTGAGCATGGGTATCGAGGAAAACAAGATAACTGCAATAATAGGTCCGAGCGGCTGCGGGAAGTCCACGTTCATAAGATGCCTGAATCGGATGAATGATCTTATTGAGAATTTCAGGACAGAGGGCGAAATCCTGATATTCGGGAAGGAAATAAATAAAGAAGACCCTGTTGAACTGAGAAAAAACGTTGGCATGGTGTTCCAGAAGCCAAATCCATTTCCTAAGAGCATTTACGAAAACGTAGCCTATGGACCGAAAATTCATGGAATTAATGAAAACAAGCTTGATATAATAGTTGAGGAGAGTTTGAAAAAAGCAGCGCTCTGGGACGAGGTCAAGGACAGGTTAAATGATAATGCCCTGGAATTGAGCGGAGGACAGCAGCAAAGATTATGCATTGCAAGGGCTCTTGCAGTAAAGCCGGAGATAATACTGTTCGATGAGCCGTGCTCTGCACTTGATCCGATTTCCACAAGCAAGATAGAGGATTTGATGCTGGAGTTAAAGAAGGAATATACTTTAGTAATAGTCACGCATAACATGCAGCAGGCTGCAAGGGTAAGCGACCACACTGCCTATTTTCTTTATGGAAAGCTGATAGAGTTTGGAGAAACAAATCAGATATTTAAGAAGCCAAAGGAAAAGAGTACAGAAGATTACATAATCGGGAGGTTTGGATAATATGGTCCGGGAAGCGTATCACAAAGACCTTCACAAATTGAAGGAAGAAATACTTAACATGGGAAGCCGTGTAGGCATGATGATTGGAGAGGCTGTACTCTCCCTTAAAAATCGCGATGTTGAGATGGCTCAGAAGGTCATTGATATGGATAATGAGATCGATGCCCTTGATCACAGCATTGAGGAGAACTGTATGCGCCTTCTTGCCCTCCAGCAGCCCATGGCGCGGGATCTGAGGCTTATAATCTCGGTATTAAAAATGTCCATAGACCTTGAAAGGATGGGCGATCTTGCATTGGAAGTAGCGGTTATTACCAAAATGACTGCTAATGTGCCTCCTATAAAGCCACTAATAGACCTGCCAAGAATGGCGGAGATATGTCAGCAAATGCTTGCAAATACCATGAGCGCCTTTGAGAATAAGGATGTTGAGCTTGCAAGGGCTGTTGCGAAGCGGGATGATGAAATTGATATGCTCTTTGACCAGGTAAGAAGAGAACTGATTTCCTACATGATCGAGGATCCGAAAAAGATAACTGGCGCACAGCATCTGACTTTTGTTGCAAGGTATCTTGAGAGGATAGGGGATCACATAACGAATCTGTGTGAGAGTGTGGTTTTCATGGTGACGGGCGAGAGGGTGGAGTTGAACTAAGTTTAGAATAAAATAGAAAAACATAAAGACTGGATGCACTATTAGATTTAAAGATAGAGGACGATTGAAATGGGTCTAAAAGAATGGATAATTCCACAGGATAAACACTTTTTTAACATGCTTGAGAACGAATCGCAGAATGTTCTTGAAGGCTCGAATGCATTCCTTGATATGCTGAAAAATTACGAGAACATAAATGAAAAGCAGCAAAAGATAAAAGATATTGAACATCAGGGCGACGATTTTGTCCATGAGATATTTGAAGAGCTCAATAAGTCGTTCATAACCCCGATAGACCATGAGGACATATCCGCGCTTGCCTCAGCGTTCGACGACGTGCTGGATTACATCGATGGCACAGCGACGCGCCTTGTTCTTTACGATATCAAAAAGCCGGAAGAGAACATGATAAAGCTGGCAGAAGTGCTCGTAAAACAAGCCAATGAATTGAACACTGCCATGCACGGTATACGAAACATCAAGAACCCGAAGGATATCGAAAAACGATGCATCGAGGTGAACAGGCTTGAAAATGTGGCTGATGACCTGTATAAGAGATCAGTGGCTGATCTTTTCAAGCGAACCGATGCGATCGAGATCATGAAGCTGAAAGAGATATATGAACGTCTCGAGTTTGCGACTGATAAGTGTGAAGATGCTGCCAACGTCATAAGCGACATCGTTGTGAAGAACAGCTGAGAAGGTGCTTTTCTGCCAGTCATGTTGGTGATCAATAATGTTTGAAGGTTTAAGTACAACAGTTATTTTAATAATTTTAATTGCTTTATTTTTTGATTTCGTGAACGGATGGAACGATGCTGCAAATTCTGTGGCTACCGTTGTGTCCACAAAAGTCCTCTCTCCCCTAAAAGCCGTGGCTCTGGCTGCCTTCATGAATTTCATAGCTTTTCTTATCATGCCTCTTGCAGTCGCTCTGACCATTGGAAAAGGGATAGTGGACGTTTCAATGGTTACGCCTACACTGATCCTTGCCGGACTCATGGCATCCATCTTCTGGGGAGTATTCATGACGCAAGTCGGGATGCCTATCTCAATGAGCCATACCCTGATAGGAGGCTTTATCGGCGCAGGTATTGCAGCAGGGGGTTTTCAAGCGCTAATAATGAGTGGGATAATCAAAGTTCTGGTATTCATTGTAGTAGCTCCGATTCTTGCTTTTGTATTTAGCATGATATTCGGTTCTTTATTATTCCGTTCCATCAGAAAACTTCGTCCGTCCACAATCAATAGAGTGTTTGGAAAACTCCAGTTACTTTCAGTGAGCTGGTATTCGCTGGGTCACGGCGCCAACGATGCTATGAAGACCGCAGGCATCATTACCGCACTGCTGATCTCTGTGGGTTACATGGATAAAGACGCCAGCATTCCTGCATGGGTAATACTCTCAGCCCATGCTTCCATTGCGCTGGGAACTCTGGTTGGGGGATGGAGAGTAATAAAAACAATGGGCATGAGGATCACTAAATTAAGACCCGTCGACGGGTTCAGCGCAGAAACTGGCGGGGGGCTGCTGCTGTTTCTCACATCTTTATTTGGTATCCCTGTGAGCACCACTCACGTTATAGCAGGTTCGATCATGGGTGTTGGCGCTATAAAACGTCCTACAAGTGTACGCTGGAGCATTGCGCGCACGATGGTCGCCGCCTGGATTTTGACCATTCCTGTAACGACTTTCGGTGGTTTCGTGGTTTATGAGCTTTTCATGATCCTGAATATTACGTTATGACCTTAGGAAAGAATTAATAGCCTCAAGGGATAAATGGAAACCAATGTTGAAGGATAAAACAAAGCTTGTGATCTGGCCAGTGTATCTGGATGCCACGAAATCAAGGGGCGAAGGCAGGATACTTTCAGCGAAAGATTCAGTAAAATCACCGGTTTTGAGGGAGATAGAAAAAGCCGCAAGGGAATTGAACCTGGCTCCTGTTGTGGAAAGCGATAAATCCTATCCAAAATCATGGTGGTCAACCGGCGGGAGGGTGCTTGTGGATAAGAAAGGTCCAAAGTCCCTTATTACAAAACAGATATCTTTGAAGATAATTGAGACCAGGACAAAAAAATGATAGACCTGCACACGCATTCAACCTTCAGCGACGGTGAATTGATACCCAGTGAGCTTGTCCGCCGGGCAGTTGTGAAGGGATATAAGGCAATAGCGATCACAGACCATGCCGATTTTACAAATATTGAGCACATATTATCATGCATGAAGAATATTAAATCTCTTGAGGATGATTATGATATCAGGGTGTTTACGGGTGTTGAATTGACTCACGTACCTCCAGGGAAGATCCCGAAGCTTGTTTCTAAGGCAAGAC
>JAYTKX010000004.1:0-9427 GCA_043729865.1 Methanobacteriota archaeon | reverse complement strand
CGCTCATCGCAGTAACAACATCGTATTCCCTGGAAAGAATTCCTTCCATAAGTTCAACGTTCAACTGCTCGTCGTCCACTACAAGGATCTTAGATTTACTCATCCGGTTACTTCCTGTATTTTTCCATTTTTGTTATGAACTGATGGACGTCCAGAGGTTTGGAAATGTAATCGTCAAAGCCTGCCTTAAGCAGTCTTTCCTTGTCTCCCGCCATCGCAAATGCGGTCAGGGCAACAACAGGAACGTTCTTATAATTGGATCTGCTTTTTATGATTTTGGTCGCCTCAACGCCGTCGATACCTGGTAAAGCTATATCCATAAGGATCAGGTCGTAGGCGGATTTTTCGGTTATCTTAATGGCTTTTTCTCCATCATCAACCGTATCGACAGTGAAACCCTGCGATCGGAGTATCTCAAGAATCAGTTCCATATTCAAGGGATTATCTTCAACAACCAGTACTTTTACCATTTTGAAATCATCATTGTAATCATTAGTATGAGGTTTTATATAAAGCTGTCTTTCAAATATATTTTTCAGCCAATGTTTATATGTTCATGAGCCAATTTAAACCACATGCGGATCGCTCTGAAAGTTGCCTATATAGGAACGGAATATCATGGTTTCCAGGTACAGCCTGAAGTAGATACTATAGAGGGTGAGCTCTTCAGGGCTCTCAAAGAATTGAACATTATCAATAATCCTCATGAAGCGAACTATATCGCTGCCGGTCGTACAGACAGCGGAGTACATGCGATCGGGCAGGTCATAGCGTTCGATACGGATAACCCGGATATTGTCCTTCCCAGGGCGGTGAACAGCAAGCTTCCCCCAACGATATGGATATGGGCAAGCGCTCGCGTGCCGGATGAGTTTGACCCCAGACGCGACGCGATAACCCGCGAATACAGGTATATCATGTGCGGGCAGTCCGACATATCACTGTTGCGGAGTGCTTCCAGGTTGTTAAAGGGTGTGCATGATTTTGCCAATTTTTCGACCCCTGACAAGGACAGGAGCAGCATATCCATGGTTCAATCCATCAATG
Source organism: Methanobacteriota archaeon (assembly GCA_043729865.1). Taxonomy (GTDB): domain Archaea; phylum Halobacteriota; class Methanosarcinia; order Methanosarcinales; family Methanoperedenaceae; genus Methanoperedens. Next base: position 8,380 of record JAYTKX010000004.1, on the reverse strand, counting down.
TAAGGGCGGAAAGGGAATTCATGATAATAGATATACAGGCAAACCATTTTGTCTGGCATATGGTGAGAAAGATCGCAACAGCGCTGAAAATGGTAGGAAGCGGTGCGCGCGACCTGGCATGGCTTGAACAGATGCTATCTCCCGGAGAATATACTGAAGGGCTGGAGCCTGCCCCGCCGTATGGTCTCATCTTCAAGGACGTGGAATACCGCAACATGATCTGGTGTGAGGACGCATACGCGAAAAAAACCATAACAGAGAAACTCGATAAGGAGTTCTTATGGCACGGTGTCATGGCTGAGATGCTAAGAGATCTTAAAGAAAGCCTGGCAGTATAGACTATGTTGATCGCATTTGAATTGTCAGGTGAACACAGTACTCTTCCCGGATCCGAAGTGCTCGCAGGTCTTGAGTCCGCATGTGCTGATTTTAGCGTCGTTCTCAGGCTTGACGGGTGTCTTATGATCGAGATACGAAAAGACGCATGCAGAGTAGCAGGTATCCTGGCAGAAAAACTTTCTATGACACATCATATAACTGAAGTTATCGGGATAGGCGGGGCGAACGAGGAAGATGTTCTCGATACTGTGGAAAACGCAGGTTTTGAAATTGAAGGAACGTATAGCGTCAGGGTCAAACGCATAAGGGAATATTCCAGAATTAACACGGGATCGATGGAGAAACGCCTGGGCGGGATATTCTTTCGAAGAGGGGCCCGGGCAGACCTGAAAAACCCCGAAGTGCAGTTAAGGGTACTGCTTACGGAGGATAAGAACATCTTCGGACGCATAATGTATTCTATTGACCGCGGCGCCTTCGAAGCGCGAAAACCCCATTATAAGCCTTTCTTTTACCCCGGCGTGATGATGCCCAGGACGGCGCGGGCTCTTGTGAACATCGCAAAACCGGAAAGTAACCTGCTTGACCCGTTCTGCGGAACAGGCGGTATCCTGGTCGAGGCAGGGCTTATTGGGATCATGGTCATTGGCGGCGATATGCAGCGTAAGCTGCTTCTGGGCGCCAGGATGAACCTTGACCACTATAATATAGATCACTCCCTGATGTACCAGGACGCATGCCGCATGGCACTGCGGGACGAGAGCGTGGATGCCGTTGTCACAGACCCGCCTTACGGCAGGTCGGCGGCGATAAAAGCCGAGTCGCTCACGCACATGCTCACCGGTTCCCTGCGAGAGATATACCGCGTTCTGAAAAAGGGAAAAAGAGCCGTATTTATTTCTGAGCGGGATGTAGAGGCGCTGGCAAAGGATGCGGGTTTCAGTGTTGTGCAGAGCCATCTGCAGAGGGTTCATAAAAGCCTGACAAGAAGGATCACCGTCCTTGAAAAATAAAACTTTAAGATTTCCGCTTTACCTTCTCCACTTCATTCAGTATCTTATCAATACCACCTTTAACAAGCGCCTCGAACTTCTCCCCTCTCATACTGGCCCTGTTCAGGCTCTCTCCGAGTTCTATTGGGATCGCTATATCCACCCAGTTATCGCGCGCCCTGTGAAGCACAGGCGACTGTAGGAACTCCCGCGCCGTTTCATTTACCTTTGAAGCGGTCTCGCTGTCCTTGAATTTTACAGGCACATGCATCGTAAGCGATGTGATCTTCCCGTCCCCGCTTTTCGGTGTATAGAGCCGCACTATCTCGTTACCGAAGCGCCCGAAGAACTGGTCTGTGCCTTTCCCAAAGCCAATTTTCTCGATAGCAGCAACGGCGCCTGCTGGTATGTCATCCATAATGCAGCCGCACAGGGCGTTCGTGATCTCTTTCTCTTCGGTGCTCTCGGAAATGCGGATAAAATCGTCAAGCGGGAATCCCATTACCATCTCATCGTCCCTGTAGCCCGAGAACATGCGCGCGCCGTTGCACAGCAGCGACAGGTTCACTTTTTTCTCCATGTACGGTATGGCGGTACACTCGCCGCACACAGCGAACTCGCCTTTGAATTTAGCCTCTACAGGTCGTTTTTCATGCAGCTGGGCAAGAATTGTCGAGACCCGCATGAGTTTTCTCGGCGTCCCCACAATTACTACCACATCTGGTTTTTTATCGGTCTTTTCAAGCGGTGAGATGCTCACCAGTTTCGTGTTAGCAGGTTTTATCCTTGGATATACATCCCCGTAGGACGGTTCAGTGAAGCCCAGCGCCAGTTCACCGCTCGTGCATGTGAGTTCCTCCACGCCGAACACAAAGCTCTCCCCGTACATCGCGCTTCTCCTGACCATTTCGCAAAAGCGCATGGGTTTAGTGCTGGTTTTTTGTTCAGAGCCGTCGCTTATTATCCTCACTGCCACGGGGGATGACGGCAGTTCGAAAAATTTCCTGAATTTGGATGAATTTTCTGAATATTTCATTGTTGATCCCTAATCCTCTACTTTTATCCCATGCGTGCGTGCAATATCTTTAAAAGCCTCTGCTACGTATTTCACCTGTTCCCATTTCAGCCCGTAGGTGTTGATCTTGAAATTCTTGCTCATGCCGGGATGAAGCCCGACGATCTTACGCTTCTTCAGTTCATGGTACAGGAAATAACCTCTGCGCTTATCTTTTTCAGCCACCTCGTGAAGTACCAGGCTTTCAAAATTCATAAGCGTGTGCTGCTTGGGTTTGACGCCCATCTGGTGGAACCCGTCTATCTTCTCAAGCTCCCCCACGAAGTACTGCGCTTTCTTGACTTCTTCGTCCCAGTGCTTCACACGTTCCACAACAGCAGGGAACGAAGCCATGAGCGTGGCAACAGGGGCTCCGAAAACAGGAGAGCAGCCGAACAATGCAACTTCTTTTTTCGTGAATCCCCTGCCGCTCCAGTCGCCGCGCACGGTCGATTTGTTGAATACCTTGTTCGTCCATTCGAACGTGGTCGCAAGTATTCCCATGGGAGCAGAAGCCGCCCAGCTCTTGTGTCCTGAGCCGCACAGGAAATCAACATGTAATTTTTTGCCGTCAACAGGCATGATGCCGGATGAATATGCAGTATTTAACAGGAAAGGGACGCCGTATTCCTTGCATATGCGCCCGACCTTTTCAGCATCAGCCACATTACCGTACCTGTAATCCACATGCGTAAGAACTGCCATAGAAGGAAGTTTTCCTGTTTTTTGCTCTACTTCCTCGAATTTCCTGGCATATCCTTCGATATCTATCTCAAACGTGGGGTAGCCGTTGTGCGGCACTTCGACAACATTCAGTCTATTTGCCTCTGCCGCAAGATACGAGGTGTAATGCGCAAGTGAGTCAAGCACCACAGTATCGCCGGGTTCGCATACCATATGCATGGCAGCCCACTTCGCGTGCCTGCATCCGGCTGTGAACCTGACATCGTCCATGTTCAGGAACTCAGCGATGTCCTGCGTCAGAGCATGGACAGGCGGGTTTTCCACGAGGTCGACCCTTGACTCAAAGCAGTAATCGCAAACTGAATAACCGTCCCCGAACTCAAGCAGGGCTTTTCTTGCCTCTGCTGTCAGCACGCCTCCGCGCTGTATGGGGTGCACGTTCACGTATGTTTCTGAAACACCGCGAGTGATGTTCTTATATTTTTTAATGTCCATGCTTAGCTCTTACGTGATCCAATCTCTCTTAAAAGTTCCTCTCTTGATACACGTCCCACGAGCACGACCTCTCCGTCGATAGCGACCGTAGGGACTGACATAATGTTCAGTTCTGATGCCCGCTGCTTCCCTTCAGGATAGGAGATGTTTATTTCCTTGAATTTCATGTTCTTTGGAAGGAGTTCCATTATGAGAGCCCTTAACTGATGGCAGTTATGACAGGTATCCGAATAGTAAAGTTCTACTGTGGTCATTCTTATCACATTTGGTCTAATGGCATTAATCGGTTATGTATGAGGCAATATTTGCTGTGTATCATGGATCTTGATTAGATTAATTTTTGCTTTTTTTCCGATAGGAAAATAAATATATAAGAGCAACAACAATATTACTATGGTCGAAGGTACAATATGTCAATACTTGATGTAACAGAAGACGATATTTTTCGCACGCTTGGAAAGGGAAGAGATCCTAATTTTAAGCAGATAGAAAAGGTTAGAACGGTAACGTATGCCCCCAAAAAAACGTATGCCCCTCCGCAGCCTGTAAAAGCACAGGTAATTCCCGAACCTGTGAAATATGTCCCTTCACCTGAAGTTGAAGAAGCTATAAAGAAGTTGAACGAGGAATTATCCCAGATGAACAAAAGTGTTGGCGGGATACAGAAAATGATAAAGTTGTATATTTCCCTGTTCGTTCTTACCCTGATAATATTTGTCGGACTGCTGGGATTGTATATAAAATATTATAGACCATTATAATCCAGCCATCTGACCGATATTTTATTGTACTGGCGTTCTGTAAGTGGAGGCTATGAAATACATCGTACTTGTCGGCGACGGGATGGCGGACTATCCCCTCCCGGAACTTGGCGACCTCACGCCGCTTCAGGCTGCAAATACTCCGAACATGGATTTTATTGCAAAGCATGGAAGGAACGGAATAGCTCAGACCGTACCAGAAAACATGCCCCCAGGAAGCGATGTGGCGAACCTTTCCATTATGGGTTACGACCCGGCGCAGTATTATTCAGGACGCGGACCTCTTGAGGCTGCAAGCATCGGCGTGGCTCTGGATGAGGACGATATTGCCTTCAGGTGCAACCTCATAACCGAGAAAGACGGACTGCTGGCTGATTACAGCGCAGGGCATATCTCAAGCGAGGAAGCCCGGATTCTTATTGAGGCTGTAGATTCTGAACTTGCAAAGGATTGCAGGTTCCACGCAGGTGTGAGCTACAGGCATCTGCTGGTAATGAAGCGGGGAGAGAAAGCGATATGCACTCCGCCGCATGATGTAGTGGGACAGTCAGTGGATGATGTCCTTCCGCGAGGTGAGGACGCGGATATCCTGATCGATCTTATCAGAGCTTCAAAACCCATCCTTGATGCGCATGAGATCAACCGCAAACGGAAGAAGAACGGCAAGAATATCGCGAACCTTATCTGGCCATGGGGGCAGGGAAAAGCAGTGGAAATGCCGAGTTTCATGGAATTATACGGCGTTACGGGATCGATAATATCTGCTGTGGACCTGCTCAAGGGGATAGGTAAATCAGCAGGTCTTGAGGTCATTGAAGTTCCAGGAGCTACAGGCTACCTGGATACGAACTTTTCAGGCAAGGCTGCTTATGCGCTTGACTCGCTTAAAGAGCGGGATTTCGTTTTTGTCCATGTTGAGGCGCCGGATGAGGCGGGTCATATGGGAAACCTGGAAGCGAAGATGAAGGCTATCGAGGATTTTGATGAGAAAGTGGTGGGAGGGATGCTCAACGAACTCGGAGGATACGGGGAATTCAGGATACTGGTGCTGCCAGACCATCCCACACCCATTTCGATCAGGACGCACACAAGGGACCCGGTTCCTTTTGCGCTCTATTCTTCCACTGAGAAAGCGGATTATGTGGACAGGTTCGATGAGTTCTCGGCAAAGGATGGGGTATTCGGACTTGTGGAAGGGCACAGGCTGATGGGGATGCTGATGAAACATGATGTAAAAGGTATTCAGGAAAAAGGAACCGCAGATAAACGCAGATGAACGCAGATTTGTTGCCATGCTTTCTGATAAATCATACTGATATCTCGATTACGACATAAATTATTACAGGTAAAATATAAAGTCTTGCGCGCCCGAAATCACGATGCGTATCTGTGTTTATCAGCGTTCATCTGCGGTTACTTTGGCAGATGCAACAAAAGTAACATAAATCAGCGCGCTTGAAAGAACACTGATTTGAGTTATTCTATTTTTTTCAAAATTTTGCCATGTTATTTTCATGTAATTCCTTAGCTTCGCAGGATCACGGTTCATCCCCACGCGGGTGGGGAACTCATACTGCTCGGAAAAGATAACCCGATGAAATACGGTTCATCCCCACGCGGGTGGGGAACTCAATGCAATGACTGATCGAGAGCATCCAATGCACGGTTCATCCCCACGCGGGTGGGGAACTCGTTATACTCCTTAGTTCCTTAGTCCGTTCAGACGGTTCATCCCCACGCGGGTGGGGAACTCTGAGTATATTTTTCGTCCTTCGTTCAAATGTTCGGTTCATCCCCACGCGGGTGGGGAACTCGAAACTCTGTGATCCGTTATTGGGCTGTAAAGCGGTTCATCCCCACGCGGGTGGGGAACTCGAAAATATTTCATTTTTGTTATTAGAGAGTTCCGGTTCATCCCCACGCGGGTGGGGAACTCAGTATCACAACCATATTTTGCTCGTTAAAAATTGGTTCATCCCCACGCGGGTGGGGAACTCTCTTCACTATTTATATTATTAAAGCGGAAATCTCCTGCCGTTATCCTTTAGTTGCAGATAGTATTGTATTATAATGATATTTATATTTAATTTATAATTATTCTCATTAATTACCATGATATTGTCACAAACACTATATTCTATCAGATATATCAGCCATTCGGCAAAAACGATACCAATTTTACACCATCCATATCTACTGGCATACGTCTGTTATCCCCCAACGTCACAAAATCATAACCCGCTTCATTTTGTGCACTCCATATCATAACTGCATTTCCACCATCCAATCCCTTTTCCACATTACTCCATATCATATCCCTCACCTTCACAGAAAAATCACCAACATATACACCTGCGCGGATCTCAAGCATCCATACAGCCAACCTACCGCGAAGATTGGGAGGTGCATTTTCAGTTACGATGACCAGCATCACCAATCCCCTCTTCAACTGGAATCGCTGGTTTCAAAGCATCTGGCGCATCTTCTGGTGGAGAAATGCCTCCTGCCGCCAGAATCTCTTCAATAGTTGGAATGATATTTCTAAGCAGTTTAGTTTCTCTGAATGAGTCCCTGCATGCCCGGCGCACCATACCTTCTGGATCGCCTGGATTTTTGGCTGCAATACTGAAAGCTACCGGCACAACAGTCTCAAATTTAAACAGATCAGCAATATCATATACGAATGAAAGAGGTTTTCCGGTATGTACAAAACCTATAGCCGGCGCATATCCTGCTGCCAGCACCCCGGCTTCTGTAACACCATACAGGCAGGAAGTGGCAGAACTGAGGCATCGGTTCGGCAAATCTCCGCTTCCCCATTCTGCGCTGTCATACCGCCGTCCTTTCCATTCAACCCCATAGCGTTTCGCCATTAACTCATACATCTTCTTAACCCGCGCTCCTTCCATACCGCGCAACTGCTCTACATTGCAACCAGGAGGAATATCATCATCAAACCTGAATTCATACATCTTGCGAACTACTTTGAGCCGCAATCCCTCATCAAGCGCCAGTTTAGCCTGGTACAGAAGACGGTCTGAGCGTGCACCACCAGGCTGACCTGCTGAATACAGGCGCACACCAGCCTCACCGACCCAGATAAGCAAACACCCCACCCGTGCAGCAAGAGCCGCCGCAGCATGGGATACACGTGAGCCAGGCTCAAGCATCAGGCAGGCTACACTTCCTACGGGAATATGGGTGCGCACCCCGATTTTGTCCACCAGTACAAATGCTCCGTCAAGGACGTCAAGCTCTCCCTTTTCCAGAAATAAGAGGGATATGCGTTCTTTGATTGCTATGGGTTTGAGTTTAGGGAGCATGGGTTACCTCAGATTGATGGGCAATGCAACAATAATTAGATTTTTGCAAGTGTTAATAATCCACATCCGAAAGCTTTTGCGGGGCCAATACCTTCAATCATTTTGTTGACCAATAATTTCGCTTCTATAACTGTTAAAATACCTGAATAGGTGACAGTTTGAATTTTGCCAAAGTGGTTTTGATTTCCTTTATTCTTTTGGAAGTAGAGCAAGTCCTGTCGAGCTAAAGTTACTGCTTTGATCTCTGCTAAGTCCTCAAACTGTCGTCTTAGCCATGCAATAATTTCATCTTCGTCAATTATTGGAACTCTGACTTTTCCTTGATTGGAAGTTTTTCCACCTGAGTCTTTAATTCTTTTTGTTGGATTTGCTCGCAACATGAATCTATAGCTTGCTCCATTTGTAATACTATCAAATTGAACTTCTTTTGGCTTTTTTACTAATACCAATTCGCCATTAGCTTGTTGTGGTTCATGAATGGACTGTAATAATATATGCTGCACACCAATTTGCCCCAAATTTTCAACTCTAAATAGAAATGAGCGTTTTTCATCAGCTTTCTCTGGAAATAATTGCCATATTTTTTCATGCAGCAAATAAGGATTGACTGGTTTTACAGAATTAAGAACACATTGACTATAATACATTGCTATCTCCCAGGATATAGAGCGTCCTTGTTGCAAATTGTCTTACTGGATCTTCTATTGGGATATCACGAATTCGCATTGGAAC
>JAYTKX010000003.1:0-8252 GCA_043729865.1 Methanobacteriota archaeon | reverse complement strand
CAGCCAGTCAGTGCCTCTGCAATTGGATTCATAAGTTGTATTGTCCCTTCCGGATCCGTGGCGATCACCGCATCGCCTATGCTTTCAATTACCGCAACGAGCCATTGGTTTTTCTCTCGCAATCTCCTTTCACTCTCTTTCAACTTTTTTTCCATCTCATGTTTGTAAAGAGCGATCTCAATAGTGATATGTAATTCCCTTTCCTTAAAGGGCTTAATTAAATATCCAAAAGGCTCTGTAATTTTTGCGCGTTCTATTGTTTTTTCATCAGCATAGGCGGTAAGGTACACAACTGGAATGTCAAAAAGGGAATGTATTTGTCCTGCGGTTTCAATCCCGTCCATCTTACTATTGAAGGAACATCATATCCCCTATTTTTCAATTTTCTTTGTATATCTTCGGCAATAATAATTTCATCTTCAACAACCAAAATCCTGGTTCCATGTTTCATAACCTGTATTTCTGTCTGAAGTATCATTTTATCCCTCTAAATATAATTTGAAATTTTGTTCCTTTCCCTCGTATTAGATTGATCTCACCATGAAGTTGATTTTCTGCAAGAATTGTAACAAGATGTAAACCTAATGATTCGGTTTTTCTAAAATCCAGATCTAGCCGCCCTTAGTTTTTCTATTGGCCGGGAAATGGATCTTGAAATAAGAAAAGAAAGCAGTACTCCGAATACAAGGATCGAAATGCCCAGCATTAGAAATTCTTTGATTATGCCAGAGATCATCATCTTTTGGTCAAGAACATTCACCTGAATTTTATTGTTGGTTTCTAATAACAATTCACGGAGCTTATGCCTCTCGCTATTTATCAACTCATAAACTAAAATTCTTTTTTCATTGATTTCCCTGGAATTTGTACTATTTTGTTCTAAATTCACTAAATAATTGAAATTCATTTGGATTTCAGATAGTACTCTTTCCATCTCATGCAGCCTGGTTGTTGAATTACTGTCTGTATTTTTTTCTAAATACCTGATAATTGAATGCATCTTATCGAAATCTTTATTAACTTCTTGCTGATTTTCTTTATAATTCACTGTAAAAAATTTATCTATATCCCTTTCCAGGGATTCCAGAGAAACAGCAAAATCCTGCAAAGAAGATATCTTGTAACTTAATGGCACTGCCTCTTCAGCAAGGGCGCTTATTTCATTCATATCAGAATAACTACGCAGTGCCATACCCAGATAAATAAAAATAAGAATGGAGAAACCAAGAAGGATCTTTTTTCCGATCGACAATCTGAACGATTTTTGGGTCATATTCTTATTGATCAGCGAATAATTCGGGCATTTTTCAGTAGTTCTGGTTTGACGATTACGCCCAGCTTTTCTGCGATTTTCAGATTAACATAAAGCATGCCTTTCTCATTCGTGACAATCGGAATATCCGAGGGGCGGGTGCCGTTAAGAATACGTAAAGCTGTCTGGGCAGACCACTCTCCCTGTTCCTCGGCAATTTTTGTCATACCAAATAATGAGCTTTGCATTGTCCAGGAATTTGTAGTACCAACAGGGATTTTTGTGTTATTCAGAGCGAAAGCCTCAGCATCGCTGTCACTCCAATTGTTTATTCCTGCATTATTTTCAAAGATGAAAATATCAACTTCATCCTGTAATTTTAGAAAGGCTTCTTTCCATTCTTCCTGCGTTTTTACAAAGTATATTTTAGTAAAGTTGATATTGAATAATTTATTATAATACAATGCATTTTTCCTTTCAGTTTCAGTATCTGCATGAATGTAATTTTAATTTTAGGGCATAGATAAAGTATATCATAATGTCAACCCTCTAAATTATTATGCCAAATAACATAATTCTATATATTGCAGCAAGTCTTGATGGTTTCATTGCCAGGGAAGATGGTTATGTAGATTGGTTATCACCTTATGAAAAAGATAATGCCTGAAATAAGACCTTCTCCGACGACTTCCATAAGTCAAATATATGAAGGGGGATTGATCATATGAATATTGCGGAGTGCTTAATGTATGAACGATCCATTCAAAGCAAGAGATATTATCAATACAGCTAAAGGGAAAGTTGTCATTTATCGCCTCAGCAGGCTTGAGGAGCTGGGGATCGCAAACACCTCCCGTCTTCCATACTCGATAAAATCATTGCTTGAATCTCTCCTTCGGGGTGTGGATGGAAAACTCATCACAGAAGAGGATGTAATGACATGCGCCAGCTGGGCTCCCGGAAAGACAACTGTGCGCGAAATCCCTTTTATTCCTTCAAGAGTTCTCATGCAGGATTTTACCGGCGTTCCCGCCATTGTGGACCTTGCAGCCATGAGGTCGGCTGTTCAACGTCTGGGCAGGGACCCTGCAAGGATAAATCCTGTGATACCGGTTGACCTTGTGATCGACCATTCTGTACAGGTGGACTATTACGGCACATCATACGCCAGAACCTTAAATGAGAAGAAGGAATTTGAAAGGAACCATGAAAGATATGAACTTCTTCGCTGGGCTGACACAGCGTTTGATAACTTCCGCGTCATTCCGCCGGGAAGAGGCATAGTGCATCAGATCAACCTGGAGTATCTTTCAACAGTTGTACAGGTCAAAAAAGTGAACAACGAACTTGTGGCTTATCCCGATACCCTCGTGGGGACAGATTCACACACCACGATGATAAACGGCATGGGAGTGCTGGGGTGGGGCGTTGGGGGGATAGAAGCCGAGGCGGTCATGCTCGGTCAGCCTTACTATATGCCAGTCCCGGACGTTGTGGGATTTCGTCTTTATGGAGAGTTGAAAGAGGGAGTGACGGCTACTGATCTTGTTCTCACCATCACACAGATATTGAGGAAACATAATGTGGTTGGGAAATTCGTTGAATTTTGCGGACAGGGTCTTTCCAGATTGAGCCTTCCTGACCGTGCCACTATCTCCAACATGGCTCCTGAATACGGTGCAACGGTAGGATTTTTTCCTATCGATGATATAACATTGCAGTATCTCCAGGGGACAGGAAGGAAAAAGGAACACGTTGATCTTGTCAGGGCTTATGCCATAGAGCAGGGTTTATTCCTTACAGAAAATAGCCCTGAGCCACTTTTCAGCGAGACCATTGAGCTTGATATGGGTACTGTCGAGCCGAGTCTGGCAGGACCAAAACGACCGCAGGATCGCATCCCGCTGGACGAAATGGAATCAAGTTTCCATAAGTTCATGGATGAGAGCCTTCTTAAGGGGCTTGACCTCAAGGTTGACCACGATTATGACCGATGGTTGGGGGAAGGGGGAAGCTGCAGCGTTCCGCAAAGATCATCCAGAGGAAGTAAATCTGAATTTTTAGAAAAATATGAATTGAAAGTCCCTGTTGAAAACGGTTCGATCGTGATCGCAGCCATAACCTCATGCACGAACACTTCAAATCCTTCTGTGATGATAGCTGCGGGTCTTCTTGCTAAAAAGGCAGTTGAGCGCGGGCTAAAGGTTAAACCATACGTTAAAACTAGTCTTGCTCCGGGTTCACAGGTTGTCAGCGAATATCTCAGGGATGCAGGGCTTATGCCCTATCTTGAGGCTCTGGGATTTCATCTCGTGGGATTCGGATGTACGACATGCATAGGAAACAGCGGTCCGATCCATGAAAAAGTGGCACAGGCGGTAAAGGAGAATGACCTGATAGTAGCGTCCGTCCTGAGCGGGAATCGTAATTTTGAGGGCAGGATCAACTCGCTTGTAAAAGCCAATTATCTGGTCTCTCCCCCGCTGGTAGTGGCATATGCCATTTCGGGTAAGGTGGATATCGATCTCAAAAAAGAACCGGTCGGCTACGATCCCAATGGCAGACCTGTCTATCTAAAAGATATCTGGCCAGAAAAGGCAGAAATCCAGCAGGTCATAAAAAATACCATAAGCTCCAGATTGTTTGAAAATCAATATTCAGATATATTCCGCGGGACACAGCTATGGGAGGATCTAATTGTTCCAACAGGTGAGTTTTTCGAGTGGAATAAAATTTCAACCTATATTCAGGAACCACCTTTCTTTAAGGATTTTCCCGTAAAACCTTCAGAAAAGAACGACTTGAGAAACCTCAGGGTACTTGCATATCTTGGAGACAGCATCACCACAGATCACATCTCCCCTGCGGGGGAATTCTCTCAGGACAGTCTTGCAGGAAATTATCTTATTTCACATGGGGTTGCCCCGGAAGATTTCAATTCCTATGGATCAAGAAGAGGAAATCATGAGGTCATGATGCGCGGGACATTTGCCAACATAAATCTGAGGAACAAGATAGTTCCAGAAAAAGAAGGAGGGTGGACGCGTTATTTCCTAGACGGAGAAATAATGACCATTTACGATGCAGCCATGCTTTATAAGAAAAATAGTATCCCTCTTATTATCATCGCAGGAAAAGAATACGGAACAGGGAGTTCCCGCGACTGGGCTGCAAAAGGGACATATCTTCTTGGTGTCAGGGCAGTCATTGCTGAATCTTTTGAGCGCATCCACAGGAGTAACCTTGTGGGAATGGGCGTTCTACCTCTCCAGTTCAAGAAAGGGGAGAATGGAGATACACTCGGCATCAGAGGAGATGAGATCTTCGATATCATCGGGATCAATAGACTAAAGCCTGGAGGAGAGCTGCGTGTTATAGCAAAAAGTGAGACTGGAAAAGAGAAGACATTTGATGTCATTGCAAGACTTGATGCGCCAGTGGAAATGGAATTTTATCGAAGTGGTGGAATACTGCATACTTTTATCAGAAATATCTTAAGTGACAAATGAAAGTCAAAAATATACCGAATTATTTTCGTTCTTCTATGGACACATATTTGCATTCTTCAACCCCGCAATAATTTCCGATATAATCAGCTTCCGGTCTATAGAGAGCAGGTTTTGGCTGTGCTTCTGCAAATTTCTCCTCAATGATATGCGCGCACCATCCTGATATCCTTGAAACAGCAAAGATCGAAGTAAAAAGGTCGGGGTCGATCCCCATCAGGTAATATACGGACGGGCTGTAAAAGTCAACATTAGGATAGATCTCCTTTCCTTTTCGCTTCTTGAATTCCTGCCTGACTGATGTTTCGATCTTATGCGAAAGTTCATACCATTTTGATACTCCTGTCCTTTTCACAAGTCTTTCAGAGATCTCCGAAAGTATCTTTGCACGGGGGTCCATGGTCTTGTATACCGCATGACCCATGCCCATGATAATCTCATTGGCGTCCAGTTTTGATCCTATCCATTTGTCCACTTTATCAATATCATCGATCTCAAAAAGCATGTTCATTACTTGCGTATTCGCACCGCCGTGGAGTTCACCTGATAGCGCGGCAAGAGCTGCACCCACACAAGCATAGATATGAGCTCTTGTGGATGCAGCCACCCTGGCTGCGAACGTTGAGGCATTAAAGGAATGTTCTGCATGAAGGATCAGACAGATATCAAAATCCCTGGTGGTCTTTTCATCAGGCAATTCTGCGTTTATCATGTATAGGAAGTTCGCAGCATGACCAAGACTTTCATCAGGTTTTATTATTTCAAGATCCTTTCTTATCCTGTCCCAATAAGCAACCAGTGTTGACATTCTTGAAACAAGCCTGAGAGATTGTCTTATTACGGCACCTTTTGTCCCTGCTCTTGCCTCTGAGTCAAAATCTGCAAGCATTGGAATGACAGATTGAAGTACATCCATCGGGTTTGCGGTCTTTTTTCTCTTTTTCAGGTGCCTTATGATACCTGGTGGAAGCTTTCTTTCAGAAGCCAGTTCTTCCCTGAAGATATCAAGTTCCTTCTTTGTTGGAAGTGTCTCATAAAGTAATAAATATACCGTTTCTTCAAAGCTTGAATATTGGGCGAGCTCATCAATATCATATCCTCTGTAGATCAGTTTTCCTTTCTCCCCGTCTATAGCACAGATCTTTGTATCTGCCACAGGGATGCCCCTTAATCCGATATCCTTAGTTTCCTGCATGTTTAAATTAACTAACCTTTACTATTCAATTGACCTGGAAGATTATTATATTATCTCTTGGGGCTGCTGGATAGATCGGCATCGCCGCGCCGTGGAGAGATAATTGCCGCATGGAAAAAACCCAGTGAAGAACTGAGCAGATTCCTTGAAGAGAGGATGGCGCCATTCGATGTTAAAAAAAAGAAGATGTTCGGGTGTCCGGTCTATTTTGCGAACGATAATATGATTTCCGGCGTATTCGAGAATGATATTTTCATGGGTCGGGTCATGAAAGAATATAATGAAAAGCACCTGAAACTTATTGAATTTTTTGACACCGGTAATTATTTAATGTAACAATTACATCTTTAAATGTAGATACTAAATGTTAAAAATCAAATACATCCAGAGCGAAGTCAACGAGCATCTCTATTCAGAATTAAAAAAGACGGCAGATAAGCAGGGCATTTCGATCAAAGATGCAATAAGGGAGGCAGTTCTGGAATACGTCCAAGAAAAATCGGGTTTTGATAAGAATGATTCTCTCTTCAGAATGCATACCTTTTGCGCTTCAAAAGACCTGTCAGAGAAGCACGATGAGATATACTATAAGGACTGAACATGCTTTTCGTGGATACCTCAGCCTTCCTGGCTCTCGTGAATGAAAAGGATAAAAACCATATCGCTGCGGCAGAGTTTATTGATGATATAAAGTTCGGCAGGGCAAATGTGAGGAGAATAATCACCTCCGATTATATAATTGATGAGACCCTGACAGGGATACGCTATTCTATGGGGCATCGGGAAGCTGTCCAGTGGGGAAAGGACATCCTTGCTTCAAAGGTTGTTGAAAAAATGGAGGTGGATGAGGAGATATTCGATCTTGCATGGGAGCTTTTTGAGACCTATAAGGATAAGAAACTGAGTTTCACAGACTGCACGAGTTTTGCCATAATGAAGAAAAGAGGAATAGGGCGGGCTTTCTCTTTCGATGGGGATTTTAAGAGCATGGGATTCGCGCTTCTTCCGTGAAAAAATTTAAGAGTTAACAACGAACAGACCTGGGGATTCGTATAGCGGTATTGATGCGCTTTATTTCTGATGATCTTGCTGGTGCTCAAATGAGAATGACATCGATCATGGGATTATCCGACAGAGCTATATCCTGGCTCGTTATATTTGTGAATATCCACAATAAACGCTATATACAGGCATCGTACATCGTACGGGGTTTGGGGTGACTGAAGGCTAACTAATCCTCATGCTCCCGAAAGGCGATAGGAAATCTGAATAACCTATGAAAAGCAAAAGATTAGGCGCAGGCAATTCGTAAATTATTTATACCTATAAAGTTTTCAAAGATTATAAAAATTAGTCAGGAATTAAAATTGAAAGGTAATTGGATAGTCCCCTTTAAAGTAAAGAACTCTTTAGCAGAATGCAATCAAAACTTTCTATGGCATAGCGATTCTGTTTATATAATGGACAATCATCGAGCTGCTCTTTGGTGTTGGTTTCAGCATATATTACCTGATAAAAAATATAATTTTTTCCATATCGATCGCCATTATGATACCCTTTATAGCCGTAAAGAGGAATGGAGGAAAAATCTCCCAAATATGTTTGAAATTTCAATTCATGATTACCTTGAAACCCGCCTTTCCCACCTTAAATCATAAATAGTTCGTAATGTTAGTTCTGAATAGCTTAATTGGTATCTCAAAAGGCACCATCATGACTACTACAGCCTTGTGGAGCCGTTCAGAAAAGAT
Source organism: Methanobacteriota archaeon (assembly GCA_043729865.1). GTDB lineage: Archaea > Halobacteriota > Methanosarcinia > Methanosarcinales > Methanoperedenaceae > Methanoperedens. The sequence goes on along the minus strand of JAYTKX010000003.1, from coordinate 548 downwards.
GGAAAAAATCAGCATAATAAATTATACTATTTTGGAAGGTTGACTGATGACGAACTGAAAAGAATCAATTATGCTTTAGATATCTTGAAAAATTGCAAAATAGAAGAACCAAAATTGGAAGACATTCTCTTTAATAATCATTGGCGTTTTTTAGATGTCACATTTCTAAATTTTATCTGGGAACAATGGGGGATTGCAAAAATATTGACGATATATCGTTGCTTAGACCCTGGAAGTTATCTTTCTGCAGTAGAGGACAAGAAGAAGGACATTGAAAATTACCTTTACACGACTCTGAAAGAACGTGATGCAGACAGCCTGAGATTTGTTTTTTATTATCTCACAGATTCATATTTTGAAGGAAGAAATTGTGAGTTGGCAACTCCTGGAAGAACTTAAAACAATGAAAGCTGAAAAATTCATAGAAGAGGATTTGATATCTGCTTATAGGAGAAAAATTATTTGAAGTCAAATGGAATAAGTTACTAAAGTGAAGTTGTTACGACCAAAAATTAGCTAAATTCTGGAAGGCACAGGGGTGCTTGCTA
>JAYTKX010000002.1:0-31549 GCA_043729865.1 Methanobacteriota archaeon | reverse complement strand
CCCTGTTTTTCCGATCCTGCAATCAAAATACTCACTTGAGCGGCGTTTTGATCTGGAGCCGTTGGAAAACAGGGAGCATCACTAATTTAATAACCCTTTCCGTATCAAAGAATATCGCCTTGCCGGTGTTTGAATCAATTTTTTCAATAAGGGCGCGTTCAGAACTATCGATATGAGCTGCTATGTCAGAGGGCATATTTGCAAGAGTTTCATCCTTTGCAAGATATATTGTTATCAGCGCGGCAGTCCGTGACTGCATGGTGCCGAGCAAAAAAAGGATATCATCAAGCCTGTTCTTTGAAAAACTTTCAGAAAACCGGAAATTCAACTCTCCCTTTGTTTCTTTCTTGAGTTTTATGATCTCATTCTCAAGCGACAGGACCTGCTGCTTTGCTTCATTTAATTCCCTGTTAACTTCCTGCCCGGAAGCTACTGTTTTTTTGGTTTTCGCATCCTTTTTATCAACCTGAAGCCTGAGTTTGCTGTTCTCCTCTTCAAGTTGTTTGATCCTTGTCTTCAGAGCATTAATTTCCTCTTTCTTGAACAGATCAAGCAATGCCTTCGCCTCTCAAACCTATTACATTTAAAACTATATAAGATACTTCTTTGTCAACAAATTCGATCCGATCGCCAATACGTATTACCCTTTCACTTTTGTCTCTCGTTCCAAGCCCGGTCGCTTTGCCAAAAGCAATAGCTAAAGGAGAGTCGCCCTCGATAACAGGTCTCTCTCCGGGATTAATATCCTTATCCAGAGAAACGTTAAAAAATATTGACAGGACAGATTTTCCGTCTAAAAAAAAAGTTAAACTTCCCGGATTTCCCCTATATTCACCTGCAAGTAAAAAAGGTTCATCCGAGAGCGTCTTTCGGCTTGTTTTTCCCCGGGTTACATATTTCCAGCCTGTAAATCTTCCCAGATGCCTGCAAAATGTGCGAATTTTTGAAGAAGGTTTACGGGCTGTAGTAATGATCATTCGGTCTTAACGCGCTTCACAAGCACGGGTCTTTCCTTAACAAGTATGCGGTGTCCGCAGTAAGGACAGCGAATACCGCTGTATTGATAATCTATCTCGACTGCCCGCTTGCAGCGGGTACATTTGTATACCATGTTATTACCTTATTATTCAGGGGTTTCCACTATGGTGCAGCCTGACGTTTCTCACCCTGGACAGCCCTGAGCACGGTCTGATGCGCTGAAGTCTGAGGTATGTACGAACCGCCTGTGAACGTTACTTCGCACTTGGTGCATTTCCAGATCCCGGTAGCGATCCTTTTCAGTTTTACCGCGCCGCAGTTTGAGCATGCATAATCTGCATGCATCTTCTCTTCGATGTCAGCCACAAGTTTTCTGTTCTTGACGCCGTACCGCACGCCGAATCTACCTGCTGACCTTGTTTTTCTTCCTTTTGCTTTAAGTTCAACCATGATTATATCACCAGGAATTTTTCTCTTATTTCTTTTGCCTTCTCAATTGCAATATCCACTATATAATTTATCTGTTCGGTAGTCAGGGGATGTACCCCGCTCTTTTGCATGGCTGATACATCGCCTTCCTGGTTGGACGTCACAGTAAGTTTTGTTCCCGCAATGCTTTGCTCGTCCAGCGAAGGGTCAAGCATTATCGAACCGCCTATCTCGACTGCCGTTACGGAAATCGGTATATTCCTCAAGGGAACCGGCGTGTCCTCACCCAGATCATACCGTTTGGCAGGCAGTTTTGCGGTCAATAGCGCCGCGACCGCGCCATATGATGAAGCGTCCATTATGTTCCCGCCGTCGTCCAGGACATGCACATCGATGAAGACCATCCATACTTTTTCACCGGGCGTGATGCACAGTTTGGAAAGGTCGATAGCCTGTGACTCCCTTATGCCCCTGTCCACAACACGCGCAAGTTCGATGGCGTCTTCCCTTGGAGGGCCTGACTCGAAAACCGGGGATGCCAGCGGTATAAGTTCAAGGTTTGTTATAATAACGCCCTGGTCAGGCGTGTCAGGGAAGGGTGTCCCGGGTTGGATCTTTATGCCAACTACAACATGGGTATCGCCCAGCCTGACTCGCGCTGAACCTTCGGCTTTAGTAATGACGTTCGTCTCAATAGTAAGTTCCCTGTACTGGTCAAACGAGCGCCCGTCCTCCCGCTCCCCCCTGACCATAAGATTATAGATATAATCCTTACGCAGTTCCGTGATTATTTCATTACTCATTGTTTTCACCCTCCATCTGGGCTGAGTATTTTTCCGTAAGAGCGGCTTTCTGCATCTCATGGATCGCCATGCATCCTGTCTTTGCCATCTCAATCGCCTCTTTGAACTCATCTTTTGTCAGATGACCGTCCATCTGGATCAGAGTTATATTACCATCAGGCGTCATAGCGATAGGCATGTCAGCCTGTCCATAATTGTCTTCATCTTTATTCAGGTCAAGCACAAGTGTATCATCTATTTTCCCGACGGCGCATGCCGAGACAAGGCTCTTCATGGGGATACCTGCATCTGCAAGAGCTATGGATGCAGCGTTAATTCCTGCCGTCCTGGTCCCTGCGTCAGCCTGGAGCACTTCTACAAATATATCGATCGCTGAGCGCGGGAAATATTCCTGGAATATGACAGGTTCAAGCGCTTCCCTGCTCACTTTGGATACTTCGATGCTCCTCCTGTCAGGTCCCGGACGCTTTCTGTCCTCAACCGAGAACGATGCCATGTTATACCTGTAACGAACAACGGCGCTGTTTGATTTCTGCATGTGCCTTGGGTGGACTTCCCTGGGTCCATAAACCGCAGCGATCACTTTATTGCCGCCGAATTCAAAATAGCATGAACCGTCCGCTCTATTCAATACGCCTACCTCTATCTTTATAGGTCTTAACTCATCGGGCTTCCTGCCGTCAAGGCGGATACCGTTTTCGATCAGCTTTTCTGGTTTACTCATAAAATTCCTCTTCTCTGTTCTTCCTCTTCGCTAATAACGCTGTAAGAATTATTTCTCGTCCCCGAGGAGTTCATCGAGAATTCCTCCGGAGTCTGTCTTTTCTTTTTCCTCTTCAATATTCTCTTCTTTTTTATCTGGCTTCTTCACTTTGACTTTTTCGCCTTTTGCTTCTTTTATGAAATTTGTGATCCTGTCAGTAAGACCTGAAATATGCGTCTCCCGTTCGATCTTAAGTAGAGACTTTATGGCAAGTTCCATCCCATTATCTTTACCTGTTATCCATATCCTTCCGTTCTGACCAATAAAGATGTTGCATTTCGTCTCATTCTTGAGCATCGCTATCATGGAGCCGCTTCTTCCTATGAACCTTGGGACCTTTGACGGGGTCACTTCAATTATTCGTCCTTCTTTTATGGGTCTCAGTCTCTGATCGTTCAGCGTAAGCTCCACTTTCATGTTCGCGTCCACATCCCTTACAAGGGTCATTATTGAATCACCGATCTTGAGATACTTTGACATTTCATCGTTCTCTATCCGTCTCGGGAATTCAGATATGTGCAAAAGACCATCATATGGCGACCTTATATCCACGATCCAGTTCGAATATGTGACTTCTTTTATGACGCCTATTATCATGTCGCCGGGTTTCGGGATGTATTTTCCCGCCATCGGAACAACTCTCACACGATTTTTGAATGATGCTATTCCGAAGACCGTTGAGAAAACCTTGTTATTTTCGACATACGTACCCTCATCAGCCAGTAACGGATCATCAGAAAGAAATTCACCCGGAATTACTAATTTTTTATCCATTTTTTATCACTTTATTAATTTTGTTTCAGCAGAACCTTTGGTGAGCGAATTAAGCAGATTATACAGGTCATCCTGCATACCTGCGGGGATGCTGATCACGCCTATCCATGAACCGTCATTTTGCCATTCCTGCTTCTGGAGATTCCCGAACTTTGCCACGGCGCCGTATGCCTTTGCCGCATATTCCGGCGGGAGCTTTATTGCGATCCTGACTTCCTCGAAACGTATAGGGATGAGGGGTCTTATCGCTTTCATGGCGATTTCCACCATTTCATCCACGCTTTTCATGGGGTCGATATGAACCCCGGCTTCATCTATGGCAGCCTCAATCCGCGCAGGAGGATGCGGTGCTTTAGTCTGCGGATTGATGGCGTTTCGCGCAATAAAAGTAATTACCTGCCTCTTTTTTTCTTCCTGTATCTTTCTTCGCTGTTCTGTGGTAAGCTGGAGTTCTCCCTCAAGTAGTATTTTTTCAGCTATCTTTAATATATCTTTTGTCCCGAACGCATTGATGATGTCCTGTTCAGCAGGTCTGTCACCGTTTTTTGCATCTAAGAACACATCTTCGACCGCCAGGATATTTTCGATCTTTACAGGGTCGCCTTTCTTGAACGCCAGCGCTCCGTCAGGGTCCACAAAAACTTCGAACAACTTGCCGTGTGTCTTAAAATGTGCGATTATGGACTTATCAAGCGCGACCATGTCAAATCACTCTTCTTTCTTCTTTCCTTTCCCCTTGGTTTCAGAAGCGTGCATCTTTATGACCTGGTTCACATATTTTTCGACTTCGGAAGGCTCAAGTTTCCTGTATTTCCTGCTGGCAAGCTCGATCACTCCCACCTCGATCGTCGAAGCATTGAAAACGCCTTCTGTTGTGCTGTGCAGCGCTTCAAGCCCCAGTATTATCGCGCCTTCCAGATCAATATCATCCCTGTATTTTTTTTCGAAGACTTCCATAGTCTCGGTTCTGCCAGAACCGATGCCGGTGGCTTTGTATTCAAGCAGCGCTCCGCTCGGGTCGGTCTCGAAAAGCCGCGCCCTGTTGTCATCCACGCCTGCGATAAGAAGCGCTGTTCCGAAAGGTCTTACGCCTCCGTACTGGGTGTAAGATTGTTTGAAATCGCAAATTTTCTTGGCAAGGACCTCTACCCCGATGGGTTCGTCATAGGTGACCATGTTTATCTGCGCCTCAACCCTTGCGCGGTCTATGAGGGCTCTCGCGTCCGCAACAAGCCCGGACGTTGCTGCTCCGATATGATTATCGATCTGAAAAATTTTTTCAATGGACTCTGCTTCAAGAAGTTTGCTTGTTATCCGCTTATCGACCAGAAGCGCCACTCCGTCCGTCGCTTTAACTCCTACCGCAGTCGTTCCGCGTTTTACTGCCTCTCGCGCGTATTCAACCTGGAACAACCTTCCGTCAGGGCTGAATACTGTTATCGCCCTGTCATATCCCATCTGTGGTGCCATTTGCATTATATCATCTCCGAGATCTTAAAAATGTATATTTCATATTAATGATTTATATGCTCCTGTGATTCTTTATCTGGTTCAGGTTCTTTAACGAGGCACTGTTGTATAAACTTTTCCATTGCTCCCTTCACACTACCTGATATGCCAAGGACCATGATGGAAACGCGCCCGCCTCCGACCTTGTTTATACATGCAAGCGCTGCCCTTGTTTCCGATGTCCTGTCTTTCTGGCATCGAAGTATCCCGTACTCTCTGTCATATGACATAAGCGCGGGATTTATTTCGCTTGCCCCTGTATCTCCGAACAGCGAGCATATTGAATCTAATATTTCCTCGGTCAGCTCTCTACGGTTTATCGCATTCTCTGAAATGATCTTGAACGCGAGATATCGTTTCTTCTCGCGAAGCGTGGGTATGGTCTTCATATGATATCAACGCCCTCCTGTATGTGTCCTGCGCTTTTTTTCCGCATTATTTCAAGAGGAACTGCGCTCATGGCTTCAACAGCTTCTTCCGGGCTCATGCCGAATAAGCCGCCAAGCGCCGCCATCTCCCTCGGAGAACGAAAATCATAAGGGGAATACGGCTCACAGGTCAGCGCCATCTGCAGGTCGTATTTTCGGGCATACTTGAGATTCGTCCTCATTATCCGCAGTTCCCTTACCCTGTCATCGCCCCTTGTGTGTATAATGGAGCCGATATCAAAACCGAGCGCAATTGAATTATCAGATGCTATTTTACCAAGGACGTTGTTGAATTTCACAGGCTGCAAAAGGATATCAAGCCTTTCGGTCTCCACAGCGGCGCGGGCAGCCTCTTCGTCCCTGCCTCTTGCTATCACGATATCGCTTGTGTCCTTGTATTTTTTTATTTCATCCCTTAGCTTTGACGGCTTACCTGAAACCTCAATTGCGCTATAGAGCGAAAAGCCCTCAGGCAGTTGGTCCATATCAGTTCTATTCCTTTTCAGGTCAAGCGCCGCCATCCCAGAGTACCCGAACTCCTTAGCCGCAGATACGAACAGGGCAAGAGAGTCCTTTTCGTCGGGCAAATGAACCATAAGATCATAGAATTTTGCGTTGAACAGGGACATCGAGTGGGTTAATAATACTGGGTTGTAATATAGTTATTTATGATAGAGGGAGAGGAAAGATTAACTTGATGAACGTCTTAGAAAGGCAGGATAGGATATATATGAACAAAAAAATCGTTTTCACAGGACTGCTCGGCGCCGTATTTCTCATAGCAGGGCTGTACTTCAGGATTACCGACCCGGAAATAAATTATATCTCTTTTGAATACTTTGGCTTTGGAACATGGATCGCAGGCATTATATTTTTTGTTCTTTACCCAAAATATAAAGAGATCATTTCATTCCTCCTCGGACTGTTAGTTCTGCATGCAGGCGTTCTACTTATTTTGAAAGACCAGTATTCAAATCCAAAACTTCTTGGCTTTCTGGTCTTTACTTCAGGGATAGTTATTGTGTTGAGTTCCGGGTTTTCGGATTATATGAAGAACAGGAAAAACAAATAAAAATCTCAGAGCTTCTTATCCTCTTTCATGACCTTGAGAAGTTCAAGAACGGAATACGCCGCCCTTGTGACTCCCATGCTGCGGTTATCCGTATCTGTTCCCACAAGATACAGGTTCGCGATAGGTGAGCGCTGCCCGGCAATAAACCCGTTTATTGTAACGGCAGCCTTCTCAGGTATTGTGACCTGGTAATGCGTCATCTCAATTTTGTTCTCTATCCCCGGGACTGCTTTGATTATGATCTCAAGCGCGCGCTTCTTCTCGCTTTCGATATTATTCCTGTTATCAATAATAAATGTAAACCCGACTAACTGTTTGCCTTTTGGCGCAATTCCAGGATCGTAATTGCTGATCGGCATTGCCCAGTAAGCGCCGTTCTTGAACCAGACCTCTGAGCCCGTATAGTCGAACTCTTTCATTTTCCCGCTCAGGCCAAGCCATATCGTAAGGCTCAATGTCTGCTCGATGCGGGAGATATCCTCTTTAAAATCGGATGGCAGCGGGACAAGAGAAGGGAGGGACTTTGCAAAACCGGAGTAAATGATCGCATCAGCGGTATAAGTATCAGTATCTGTGACAACTCCTGTTGCCACCTCATCCTCACATATTATCTCATTCACCTGTGAACCTGTCTTGATAATAACATTCTCAGGCATCGAATATAGAACCGCGTTCAGAAGAGATTTCAATCCCCCGCGCGGGTAAGCCTGAGCGTACGCCACCCTGTTGGTAGCCAGCCTGCCCAGTGTGGAGAGACGCGCAGTTAACTGGTATTTCGACAGCATACCTGTGAGTGCGGACGTATAAGAATTACCATTTGCAGCGGTCTCATCTTTGAATATATCCCCGGATACGCTATCTCTGGCAAAGCTGCTGCCATAAAGCACACGGTTGACAGAGGTCTCTTTCATGGATTTCCCTGATAGTAATGGGGCGATAGCGTCCACGAAATCCAGTGTGTCTTTTGAAAGCCCTTTCGGGAGGAAATCGTAAACTGACTGGTTGCCATCCAGCATCCCGAAAGCGTTCATAGTAAGCGCTTTTGTGAGAGCCTGGGAAAGCAGCAGCCTGTCTTTTCTGGGCAGGACATCAAAGGTGACAAAATCCTGGATATTGGAGGGGATTTTTGTAAGACCTTTCTCTGTCCTGACATAGTAAGTCCCGTAATCCAGAAAAAAAGGAACATAGGTGAAATATTCATCCATCAACCGTCTCAGAGGTCCTTCCCTCAGATGCGTTATTGCATGTGGACCCGTATCTACCTGGAAGCCATCCACCATGTAGCTGTTGCAGTTCCCTCCGACCGCATCGTTCTTTTCCAGAACGAGCACGCTTTTCCCGTGCTTTGATAGCGCAAGCGCGGACAGGAGTCCGCTTATGCCTCCTCCTATAATAATAACATCGTGATCAGTCATGAATACCTAATCTTATGCCTCTATATGAAAAATCTTGCTATGGAGTTCTCTGGCACGTCTTCTCATTCTCCGTACCATTCCTCGTACAGCGTGGATCATCATAATATCGGGGGGAATGACCTGCCCGCCTGGCTTTGTTTTTCCTTTTCGTATGGATTCAAGCACCGAGCTTTCGCTTCGCTTTGCGTCTATCTCTGTAAATCCGAGCCCTATGGTCGAAAGTAAGTGGGAGTCGCTGCCGCCCACTTCTGGCTTCCCAAGCGATAAAGCCAGCGCTTTTGCTTTCTCGTTCTCACCGAAAATACATCTGGAATTGAACGTCTCTATAGCGTCAGCATCCTTTGCAGCAAATCCGATGCTATCCCTCTTGAAAGGATGCGGGGCTATCACTACCCCGCCTTTTTTCCTGGCGATACTGATAGTCTCTGATACAGTAAGTCCCGGCTGTATATTTTCTCTCGATCCCAGCACGATAAGATGCCCATCTGATGTGGAGATCTCAATACCAGGAAGCACAAGCAGGGGAAGGTTCAACTCTTGCGCGCGCTGTATCGCACGGAAACTTCCCTCGACCGTGTTGTGGTCGCAAATAGCAATGCCGTCAAGCCCCTTGCTGACCGCCCGTTCCAGGATATCATCCACTTCAAGACTGCTATCGGTCGAGTAATTCGAATGTATGTGAAGATCGAAACGCATGTGTTGATATTTGCTGTTATCGTATAAAGTTTAACCCGCAAAAACATTTAAATACCCCATTTACAAATTATGTATCACTAATTTTCTCATTTTTAGTGATGAGGTATTTGAGAGGTATTTAAAATGGATAATATGGAATACAAAGGAACTACCACGATCGGGTTAGTCTGCGATACCGGCGTAGTCATGGCAACAGAGAAAAGAGCAACAATGGGGCACTTCATTGCAAGCAAAGATGCAAAGAAAGTATATCAGATAGACGATCTTGTAGCTATGACCACGGCAGGTTCTGTGGGAGACGCACAGAGACTTGTAAAATGGATGCAGGTAGAATCAAGGCTCTACAAGATGCGCAGGGAAGAACCGATGACCGTCAAAAGCATAGTAAGCCTGCTTGCTAACATCCTGAGCGGGAACAGATACTACCCTTATTATGTCCAGCTTCTCGTCGGAGGGGTAGATAAAAACGGACCCGGCGTATATTCACTTGATGCAATAGGTGGAATAATAGAAGAGAAAAAGGCAGTAGCCACAGGATCAGGCTCACCAATGGCATACGGCGTTCTTGAAGACAGGTATGTTGAAAAGATGCCTATTGATGATGGAGTCGAACTTGCGGTACGAGCGCTTCACAATGCCATGAAGCGCGACTCAGCATCAGGCGACGGTATCGAAGTTATCAAAATTACTGCAGATGGATATATTAAAGTAGATGATACCGAGATCAAGAAATTGCGCGATACTTTTACATAATTTTATTTTTATTTTTTGAATTTTAGAAGGAAAACTACGATGACTGTTGATGAAGTAATAACTGAATTAAAACAAAAAATAAGAGCTATACTTCCCGATGATATAACAATATCGGATGTGGATTTTGAGGGACCTGAACTCGTTATTTATACAGAAGAGCCGAGAAAATTTGCGGACAACGGCGACCTGATAAAAGGTCTTGCAAAGGAGTTAAGAAAACGCCTTGTAGTAAGACCTGACCCGAAAGTACTGGTGCAGCCCGAAGAAGCTATTGCCGCAATTACGAAAATAGTTCCACCTGAATCAGTCATCTCGAACCATTATTTTGATGTTGATACTGGGGAGGTCGTTATAGAGGCAGAGAAACCAGGTCTTGTCATAGGCAGGCACGGAGAGACGCTGCGGGAGATCACAAAAGAGATCGGATGGACTCCCAAGGTAGTCCGAACCCCTCCCATGAAATCAACTACTGTGAACAACATCCGCCAGTTCATGCGCGCTAACAAGGATGAGCGCAAATCCATCCTGAAAACGATCGGCAGGAAGATACACAGGGGCGTTTCATCAAAGGATAAATGGGTGAGATTGACAACGCTGGGCGCATGCCGTGAGGTTGGACGCAGCTGCTTTTTGCTATCGACACCTGAAACAAGGATACTCATCGACTGCGGAGTATCTGTGAGCAGTGATGATAACGGAAGTCCTTACCTTTATGTTCCAGAGGTTCAACCGATAAGTCAGATAGATGCAGTAATTCTGACACATGCACACCTTGATCACATGGGACTTGTTCCACTTTTATACAAATACGGCTACGAAGGGCCGGTTTACTGTACCCCGCCAACGCGGGACCTGATGGCGCTGCTTCAACTGGATTACATCGACGTAGCAGCAAAAGAAGGCAAGAAGGCGCCTTATGAGTCGGCGATGATCCGCGAAGTGCTGAAGCATACTATTACATTGAACTATGGAGATGTAACAGACATAGCTCCTGACATGAAGCTCACGTTACATAATGCCGGACACATAATCGGTTCATCCATAGCGCATTTTCATGTGGGAGACGGGTTGTACAATATAGCATTCACTGGCGATTTCAAGTTCGAGAAGACGCGTCTTTTCGATCCTGCAGTCACGGATTTCCCGCGCATTGAGACGCTTGTAATGGAAGCAACGTACGGCGGGTCAAGGGATATGCAGCCACCGCGAAAAGAGGCTGAGCGGCATATAACGCAAGTAGCAAAAGAGACCCTTGAAAATGGTGGATGTGTCATAATCCCGACATTTGCAGTGGGACGAAGCCAGGAAGTCATGATAGTATTAGAGGAAGCCATCCGCAAAGGATTGATACCTGATGTCCCGGTTTATCTTGACGGGATGATCTCCGAGGCAACAGCTATCCATACCACTCATCCTGAATATCTGAACAGTGAACTCAGGAACCAGATATTCCATAAGGGAATGAATCCGTTCCTTTCAAAATGTTTTGTTCAGGTGGACTCGAAGGAAAAAAGGCAGAAGATCGTCGAAGATCGCGAGCCGTGCATCGTCCTGGCTACATCAGGTATGATGAACGGCGGACCTATCATGGAATACCTGAAAGCCTTTGGACATGAGGAAAAGTTCACGCTGGTTTTCGTAGGTTACCAGGCTGAAGGTACTCTTGGAAGGCGCATCCAGAAAGGATGGAAGGAGATCCCCATGTCAGCCGGAGGCGGAAGGACAGAGACCATCAAGATCAACATGCGGATTGAGACTGCGGATGGTTTCTCTGGTCACTCAGACAGGGGGCAGCTAATGGAATATATCAGAAGGATGAGACCCCGCGCCGAACATATCCTTACACAGCACGGGGACGAAAAGAACTGCATAGACCTGGCAAGCTCGATATACAGGAAATACAAGATAGAGACCAGAGCGCCAATGAACCTTGAGACTATAAGACTGGCATAGCAAAACTTAAACTTGCTACTGCTGATTCAGAGGCATATGGTCAAAGTTGAAGTCGTGATGGATGAGAGGGCTTTGCTTGCAAGAGCCATGCTCAACCTCAGGCTGATAAAATTATCATGGGCTCTATTCCTTATCCTTATCGGAGCGAGCTGGATACTTGAAAACCTCGAGAAGATAAAAGGCGACCAGATGTGGGCTTTAATATATGCGGGAAGCGGCGGGATCCTGCTTTTACTGAATCTTCTGAGGATCATTTTTAAGCTCAATATAAGCAGGTTCACTATCGGACTCGGAGTTCTAGGAGTACTGATGGGTGTGGGAAATATTTATGCGCCAGGAAGCATTTCGATCTGGGCTGCGGTCGTACTTATCATAGGGTTAAGTATGCTGATCGGGGCGCTTAAGAAATAATGTCAGTAATAAAGTCGCAATGCAGGGGTTTTTATCGATCAAATGCTCGCTTCTTTGAACCTCTTAACCACGAAATCCTTCTCAAGCGACGCAAGGAAGTGCCCTGCGCGCGGTCCTGACTTTATTCCCAGGAGCGCAAGATATGCGGTTTCAAAGACTTCCTTCCCTTCAAGACCGGTCTCCTGTGCCACTTTATACAGATAGTCATGTATCTCCTGACCGCTCATGCCGCGCTCAAACTCATCAGCCATAATAGTAAGCGCTTTTTTCTGCTCTTTTGTAAAGCTCCTGACCTGTGGGGGAAGCGTTTCCTGTACCTTGAATTTCACGAACAATGGCGCGTATTTTGCAAGCCAGTTCCTCGCGTTGTCAGCCCTCTGCCTGATGCCTTCAACATCCGAGGTATCATAATTCGTGCGCGCAATAACAGTAAGCAGGTGATCAAAACCCCTGTCGTCCGCTATCTGCACCGCAGTCACCATGTGCCTGTAAGGAATATTTGATGGTTTTGTGCCTTCGGTCTGTGAAAGCTGGTATGCGCGTTTATCGCCTTCAACCATGTCATACTCATCGATCAGGTTGAGCAGGGCAAGTCCCGGATCAAATTCGATGTGTTTTTCTGGCTTCTGCCTGATTATCAGGTAGCGCAGCACTTCTGGCGGGACGATTTCGAGCATGTCGTTTATTGAGATAGCAAGACCGGTGGATGAATGCATAGCGCCCTTGCCTTTTAGCATGATCCACTCGTACACTATCGGATAGGGGGGTTCATAGCCGTATATCTCACGGCTTATGCGCTTTCCGGTATCGTAAGAACCGCCTGCAGTGGCATGGTCTTTTCCGAAAGGTTCCACGGTCGTTCCGAATATGGGCCACCGCGCAGGCCAGTCAACACGCCATGTGAGCTTCCCGCCGCCTTTCATGGAAACGGTGCCTGATGAGCCGCATTTGCAGACATAATCCACGGTCTCTTTTTCAGGGTCAAACCCTGTGACTTTTGTCGAGTTCAGCCGTCCGCATGCTGTGCAGATGGGATTGTACGGGCTCCAGTCAGGTTCAAGTTCCCTTCCCGACACTTCTGAAAGGATGGCTGCTATTGCATCTTTGCCTGCAAGGGCTTTCTTTATCGCCTCAACGTATTTTCCGTCTTTATAGAGTTCATCAGCCCTGTAAACATCGGGCTTTATTCCCAGTGTGTGCAGCGCCTCGATAAAAGGCAGCAGGAAATGTTCCGAATAACTCTTATGGCTTCCGCAGGGACACGGAATATCTGAAAGGGGTTTCCCCACGTGGTTCTCATAATCCTTTGGGAGAAAAGGATACACCTTACGGAGAGGGTCAAGAGTATCAGCGATATATATGAGCCGCACATCTGCGCCTTTATCTTTTAGCGCCCTGTAGACCGCGTCTGCTGTTACTACTTCTCTCATGTTGCCGATGTGAATGGCGCCTGAAGGGGTAATTCCCGAAGCTACTGTATGTTTCCTGCTCCGCGAAAGCGCCTCTTCTGCTATGACATCTGCCCAGTGTATAGTTTCGTTATTCATGACCCTAAAATCGCAGAAGAGATATTAAAAGATACCCTTATCTTTTGCCTCTCCAATCCAGAGAGTATGGTACGCATAGCGGTAGGAGGGACTTTCGACCCTCTGCATGCAGGTCATAAAGCTCTTCTTTCGAAAGCCGCAAAGCTGAGCCGCGGCGGTGAATTGCTTGTTGGGCTGACTTCCAGTGAGATGGTCAGGAACAAATCTCATGATGTTGCAGATTACCGATTACGCTGCGAAGAGGTCAGGGAGTTTATCAGGTCGCTGGGAATAGATCCTGTTATCGTCAGGCTGGATGACCCTTACGGTCCGACCATTCGCGAAGATTTTGACTGGATCGTTGTGTCTCCTGAGACGCATCCTGTTGCTTTGAAAATTAACGCGATACGCAGGGAAAAAGGCTTGAAAGCTTTGAGAATAATAATGGTGGATTATGTACTTGCTGATGACGGTTTACCGATATCCAGCACCCGCATCAAGAGAGGGGAGATAGATGCGAGCGGGCGGATACTATTGTAAAACGCAGGGATTTGCCGCTTTTCTCTGTGTCCTTGTCCTACATATTTTCAGAAGGAGAAGGGATTTGAGGCTATGAAGTCGGATGAGTCGAGTAAGGTCGTTATGTCGCCCTGAGTTCAACATCAGGATACAAATATTCCGGTGTCTTTATGACTTTCATCGCGGTGAGATCGAAGAGCCCGATGTCTGCTACTTCAAGCGTGTTCCTTGAGAACCGTTTTGCCGCCAGGTAGAAATATTCGCAGGTATGCCTGTATGTCTCCAGATATTCTATGGCTATTTTTTGATGGACTCGTTTATCCCATTCCTTGATCTCGATTCCCACGATGTAGAATCTCTCAGATCGCTTATATACCGCGATTATGTCCGCAAGATTACAGACGCTCTCACGGCACAGGAATGGTTTGAGGTGCATCTCGGATGTATGGAATACAGGATCGCCATGCTGAGTAATTGCTTTGACGATGGCATTTGAGTTGATGGTCATTCCGAAGCTGGAGAAGTGCATGGGGATTAGAGGGAAGGCTTATGAGATAATGGTGAGGAGAGGGGTGTGAAAGTAATAACGAGGCTAAAGAGCATCTCCTGTTGTCAAAATTTTTCAATAAACTTTAGATAGATGAAGAATATATATAAAGAAAAAGTTTATTCCAATTTTACTTTTGGATTATACACCGATGGAGAATTAGAAACAAAAGGGTATGGTGTGAGATGGCAAAAAACAAACCTAACGGCAACGGAGCAAATCTGGGTTTTGAAGAAAAACTCTGGCAGACGGCTGATAAACTCAGGAATAACATGGATGCTGCCGAGTACAAGCATGTCGTTCTTGGATTGATATTCCTCAAATATATCTCCGATGCTTTCGAGGAGAAAAACCAATTTTTGACCAGGGAATCTAATCTAGGCGCAGACCCGGAAGACCCGGATGAATACAGAGCAGAAAATGTTTTCTGGGTTCCGAAAGAAGCGCGATGGGAGCATCTTAAAAAAAATGCAAAGCAGCCAACCATCGGTAAAATTATCGACGAAGCGATGGATGCTGTCGAAAGAGACAATCCTTCCCTGAAAGGTGTTCTTTCTTTAATGAATTATGCGCGACCTGCTTTAGATAAGCAAAGGCTGGGGGAGCTGATAGACCTTATAGGCACGATAGGTCTTGGGGATTATGAAAGCAGATCCAAAGACATCCTGGGGCGGGTCTATGAATACTTTTTAGGACAGTTCGCAGATGCAGAAGGCAAGAAAGGCGGGCAATTCTATACACCTAGATCAATAGTCAAAACCCTGGTCGAGATGCTTGAGCCGTACAAAGGACGTATCTATGACCCATGCTGCGGCTCAGGAGGGATGTTCGTACAGAGTGAGAAATTCGTAAAGGCTCACGAAGGAAGAATTGGAGATATCGCTGTTTATGGACAGGAATCCAACCAGACCACCTGGCGCCTGTGCAAGATGAACCTCGCCATTCGGGGTATTGATGCTAATGTCCAGTGGAACAACGAAGGGAGTTTCATGAATGACGCGCATAAGGAGCTGAAAGCGGATTTTGTGATCGCCAATCCGCCATTTAACGACAGCGACTGGAAAGGAGAACTTCTTAAGGGAGATATCAGATGGAAATTCGGAGTTCCGCCCACAGGCAATGCGAACTTTGCATGGGTGCAGCATTTCATTCATCATTTATCCCCAACAGGTATTGCAGGATTTGTGCTGGCAAACGGCTCGATGTCTTCCAATACTTCAGGCGAAGGCGAGATAAGAAAGAACATTGTCGAAGCTGATCTTGTAGATTGCATGGTGGCGCTGCCTTCGCAGTTGTTCTACAATACCATGATCCCCGCATGCCTGTGGTTCGCTGCAAGGGATAAGAAAAACCATAAATTCAGGGACAGGCGCGGAGAAGTTCTTTTTATTGATGCGCGGAAGATGGGTGTTCTTGTGGACAGGAGACACAGGGAACTTACTGATGATGAAGTCCAGAAAATAGCCTCTACATATCACGCATGGCGTGGGGAGGGCGGGAAATATGAGGATGTGGCGGGATTTTGCATGGCGGTTAAGCTGGATGAGATCAGGAAGCATGGGCATATCCTGACTCCGGGGCGGTATGTGGGCGCAGAGGAGGTTGAAGATGACGGTGAGCCGTTTGAGGAGAAGATGGCGAGGCTGACGGTGGAACTGGTGGGGCAGTTCAAGAGGTCGAGAGAACTTGAAGGGGAGATAGGGAAGAATCTTGCAGGGATAGGATTTAAGGTTTAGATTAAAAATATGAAGCCCATTAAATGATTAGGTTTTAAGAATGATAAAACAAGTTCTCAAGAATAATGATATCGATTCTAAAAGAGTAAAACTCTTGATCAAGGAAGGGGAGAGCCTCACAGTAGAGTTCAAGGAGAAATATACTTCTAAAATCGATGAAGACATTGTTGCTTTTTCCAATACAAAAGGAGGATTCATTTTCCTGGGAGTGTCTGATAATGGAATGGTAAAAGGGGAAAAACTGACCAATGAAATGAAAGGGAATATCAATAGCCTGGCGAGAAACTGCAAGCCAGACATCCCTGTAAACGCAATGCAGGTAGGTGATGTGGTAGTTATTGAAGTGCCGGAAGGAAACGAAAAGCCATACTATTGCGGCTCTGGCTATTTCAGGAGATTGAACGGGAATAGCCAGAAGATGAACCATGAAGAAATCCGGATAATGTTCAGTGAAAATGAAGTTATGCCGTTTGAAGAAAAAACGGTGAGGGATTTTTCTTACGATAATATTTCAAGGGAGAAAATACTTGCTTTTACGAAAGAAGCGGGAATCAACATTGGACGTATATCAACAATTGACTTTTTAAAAAGCCTGAGTGTTGTGAATGATTCTAAAATTAAAAATGCAGGTGTTCTTTTTTTTGCAAAGGAAGTGCAAAAGCATATTTCTCAGGCGCAGATGACGCTTATTGCTTTTAAGGGAACTAAAAAACTCCATATTTTTGACAGGCTTGATGTGAGGGATGATCTTCTCACACAGTTCAATGAAGCGATATTCTTCATTAAAAAGCATCTTAACATCAGAAGCGAGATCAAGGGAGTAAATCGAGAAGATATTTACGAAATTCCGATAGAAGCCCTGCGCGAAGCTGTTGTTAATGCGATAATGCACAGGGATTACAGTATGAGGGGAACGAGCCTGATGGTTGAGATTTTTGATGACAGGGTTGAGATCACTAATCCCGGAGGGCTTCCTAAGGGTCTCACCCGTGACTCTTTTGGAAGCGTTTCTATCCGAAGGAATGAGCTTATAGCAGATCTTTTTTACAGGCTGGATAAGGTCGAAAGAATAGGAATGGGCATAGAGCAGATGAAAGAGGCTATGGCTCTCGCGGATTTGAAAGAACCTGTTTTTGAAATGGATGGCTTTTTCAAGGCGATATTTTTCAGACCGAAGATACAGGATATTTTTCCAACCAGGCAGAAGGTCGGCGAAGAAGTGGTCAGAAATGGTGGTCAGATAAGTGGTCAGAAATGGTGGTCAGAACTAACAGAAAGGCAGAAGATGATGTTACAACGGATTAAAGAAAATCCGACTGTATCAAGGAAGGAATTATCAGTAGAGCTGAATATTAATGAATCTGCTGTACAGAAGCATCTTGAGAATCTCAAGAAGAAAGGTCTGCTCCGGCGCGTCGGCGCTGACAGGGGAGGGTACTGGGAGGTGGTGGGGGGATGAAAGAGAGTATGAAACCAGATTTGCCTGATTTTAGTTATGTAGAGGTATTAAACAAACTGAAACATCGAATAAAAACAGCACAGGTAAAAGCTGCCCTGTCAGTAAATGCAGAAATGATTATTTTGTATTGGGAGATAGGGAAAACGATATCAGATAAGCAGAATAATGAAGGGTGGGGTTCCAAAATTGTTGACCGCTTATCACATGATTTAAAAATAAGCTTCCCAGAATTGAAAGGATTTTCTCCGAGGAACCTGAAATATATGAAAAAGTTTGCTGAAACTTACTCAGACTTTGAATTTATGCAGCAGCTTGCTGCACAAATTCCATGGTTCCATAATTGTATATTGATAGATAAAGTGAAAGATGATAATGAACGAATATGGTACATGCACCAGATAATCCAGAATGGCTGGTCTAGAAATGTGCTGATACATCAAATTGAGAGCAATTTGTACAAAAGACAGGCTATATCAGATAAAACAACTAACTTTCAGATAACATTACCTGCATTGCAATCAGATTTGGCATATCAAACTCTGAAAGACCCGTACATATTTGATTTTTTGAGCGTAGGTAAAGAAGCACAGGAAAGAGAAATAGAGAAAGAACTTACAAAACATATTACTAAATTTTTGCTGGAGCTCGGCGCTGGATTCTCATTTGTGGGGAATCAATACCATTTAGAAATAGCTGGTGAGGATTATTATTTAGACCTTCTTTTTTATCACTTAAAACTCAGGTGTTATGTAGCAATTGAATTGAAAACAGGAGATTTTAAACCAGAATATGCAGGTAAAATAAATTTTTATCTATCTGCTATTGATGACTTGTTAAAATATCCGGAAGATAATCCCTCTATTGGAATTATATTATGTAAAACAAAAAATAAGATATTGGCTGAATATTCTTTACGAGATATGACCAAACCTATCGGTGTTTCGGAATATAAAATTGTTGAATCTATTCCCGATGAATTGAAGACAGGTCTGCCGACTATAGAGGAGATTGAAGCTGAATTATCACATTATTTAGAAAATGGAAAAAAAGATAAAAATGAGAATATATGAACTTGCAAAATAATATTTTTGATATATCGGCAGCCTTGAATATTAATGAGTTTGCGGCACGAAAGTATCCCGGAAATGTCCATAAAATAGGTCTGCTCCGGCGCAATGGCGCTGACAGGGGCGGGTACTGGGAGGTGGAGGGGGGATGAGGGAGAGCAAGTTAATAGAGACTGAAACAGGAATGATTACTGAAGGGCATTAACGATGAGCAAAAAAATAAAAGTACTCGGAACTGAAATTGCATTATCTTCACAAAAGAAGGAAGATTATATTTCTCTGACAGATATTGCAAGATACAAGAATCCCGAACATCCAGCAGATGTTATAAAAAACTGGACACGATCGAAAGATACGATAGAATTTTTAGGTTTATGGGAGAGGATAAATAATCCGGGTTTTAAAGTGGTCGAATTCGACCAGTTTAGAAATCAGGCAGGAAATAACTCTTTTGTGTTGTCTCCTCAAAAATGGATTGAAGCAACGAATGCACAAGGAATTATATCAAATTCAGGCAAATATGGCGGCACCTTCGCTCATAAAGATATCGCATTTGAATTTGCATCATGGGTTTCTGCAGAATTTAAGCTATATTTAATAAAAGAATTTCAGAGATTAAAGGAAGATGAAAATGAAAGACTGCAATTAGGATGGGACATTAAAAGGAATCTTGCAAAGATAAATTATAAAATCCACACCGATGCAATAAAAAAACATCTTGTGCCGGATAAAATCTCTCGAAATGGAGAAAATTTAATATATGCTACTGAAGCGGATATTCTTAATCTTGCTTTATTTGGGATGACTGCAAAAGAATGGAGAAACAGCAATCCTTCGCTTGACGGCAATATGCGTGATTACGCCGATGTTTCTCAACTTGTCTGCCTGTCGAATCTTGAAAATATTAATGCTCTTTTTATTAAAGAAGGAATTGAGAAGTCGAAACGATTAGAGAAATTAAATAGTATTGCGATTGAGCAGATGACGTTATTGACAAAAGAAACAAGCCTGAAAAGATTGAAATGAAACAGCAGAATAAATTCAAAGAGACCAAGATTGGAAGGATTCCTGAAGATAGGGAAGTCCGGCGCATCGGCGCTGACAGGGGCGGGTACCGGGAGGTGGTGGGGGGATGAAAAATATCGAACCAAATGAAATTAGTAGAATATTGAGTGTCTATAATGGAAATCTATAACCTCTTTGCAAATTATTCGGATTCTATAATTGCAATTGTTAACATAATTTTAGTTATCTTTGTTTTTCTTCAGTTAAGAGACGCAAGAAAACCTGTTATTAGTACAAGTGTGATTTCGAGAAATAAGAAAGTGACGGACCGACCAGATGTCTTAGAATCCGACACTCAGTATCTTGTAGTATTTAATGACTCTAAAAATATCGCCAGATCAATCGATGTAAATTACCAGTTTAACTTTGAGGGGCATACCATAAATGTAAAAGAGAAAAATTTGAGTCATCTTAACCCAAAAGAAGCAACGAAGATTCTATTAAAAATCAAACCTATAATGGATGAATATCATGCCCTTTTCGAAGAAATTGTGGAAGGCAACAGCACCAAAATAATTCCAAAAAAGACATTGAACATTGATTTAATCGTTACTGTACGATACAACCCAATTATTGCAAATTTATTTAAATATATAATCGAAGATAATTACGCAGTTGAATGGGGCTCGCTTAGAAACTACCCAAGATTTAAAGATCATCCAATTTTTAAATCTTGGAATAAAAGAAATGGTGAATATTACATTTATAAGACAGAGGGTCAGGAGTTTGAAAAAGAAGGGGAGAACTCAAATAAATAGTAGGATTAATTTTTGAAGGTTGTTATGATATCTGGAATAAAATTTAAAGAAACTGAAATAGGTATGATTCCTGAGGATTGGGAAGTTAAAAAAATTAATCAAGTAACAGACCAAATTTTCAGTGGTGGAACACCGAATACAAGGAAGTCTGAATATTGGGACGGAAATATTCCTTGGCTTTCTTCTGGTGAGACAAGAACTACATTTATATTCAAAACAGAGAAGAAAATTACTGAACTGGGTGTGAAAAATTCAAGTACTCGACTTGCAAAGGCAGAAGATGTTGTTGTTGCTTCGGCTGGCCAGGGTTATACAAGAGGTCAAGTATCTTTCTGTATGATTGATGCCTACATAAACCAGTCCGTAGTTGCTTTACGTGCAAATAAAGAGGAATTAAAACCACTATTTTTGTTCTACAATTTAGTATCTCGTTATAACGAATTAAGACGCATTTCAGATGGACATAGTTCTAGAGGCAGTTTAACTACCAAGCTATTAGCAGATATGAACATTCAAATTCCACCTATCGAAGAACAAACTGCCATCGCCAAAATACTCACAGACCTTGACTTAAAAATCGCCCTCAACCGCTCAATGAACTCCACCCTCGAAGCCATCGGGCAGGCGCTTTTCAGGCGCTGGTTCGTTGATTTTGAGTTCCCGGACGGGGAGGGCAAGCCCTACAGGTCGAGCGGCGGGGAGATGGAGGAGACGGAGCTTGGGGAGGTGCCGAGGGGGTGGAGGGTTGGAAGCATTCTTGAGCGCACTGATCTTCTGAGTGGAGGAACTCCAAAAACGGAAATTGCGGAGTATTGGTGTGGTGATATTCCCTGGATTTCAGCAAAAGATGTAACAGATGCACATGGTTCTTTTGTTATCGATACTGAAAGAAGAATTACTCAGGCTGGAATTGACAATAGCAGTGCAAAACTACTTCCTAAAAACACAACGGTTGTGACTGCGAGAGGTACAGTCGGAAGTTATTGTATCCTCTCACGGGAAATGGCAATTAACCAAACTAACTATGGTTTAAAGGCAAAATCTGGAACTGGAGACTTTTTTATTTTCTTTTCAATATCCAATCTGGTTAATCAGATGAAACAGAACGCTTATGGAACTATTTTTGACACAATAACAACTAAAACATTTAAAGAAATGAAAATTTCAATCCCACCGGAAGCACAGATTAAATCTTTCGATTATAAAATAAATTCTCTTATGAATAAAATGTTATCAAATCTTCAAGAATCCTGTGTCCTCGCTAATCTCCGCGATGCCCTTCTTCCGAAGCTGATGTCAGGCGAGATCCGAGTTAATATAGGAAACTAAAATAATAATCGATATAGAAAAAATGATAATCATAAAATTCTGTTAAGTTAAGGAGTATTTAACATGGACATTATTTTCAAATCTCCGAATCGACAAATATTTTAAGGAGTTAATTTATAAAGTGAAATCATATGGGCATATTAGAATTAGACTCTTCATCAGTTACAGCTATTGCAACAGTAGTATTGGCACTTGTAACAATTATTTATGCATACATAACAAATTCTATTTTGGATGATCAAAAAAAGACGAGAAAAATTCAAGAACTACATAAAAAATTAGAATGTTTTTATATTCCTTTATGGCAACATATACTGTTGCACCAATACCCACCAAATTCGGAGGATGCATTAATGTTCTTTGAAAAATTCAACAAGGAAACTGCCTTCAAAGATTTTATGAAGTATATGTATCTTTGTGAAAATGTAGAAATCCGTTCCGATTTAGAAATGTTGCTTAATGAGCGTAAACGTCCAGGTTTACAAGATAAATTAGTTAGTCACGTTGACCTTGTTGAAAATGATATTAAAAAACTCGCTCAAGAGTTAAAGAAACTTCAGGGCTTTTAAGAAAAGACTCTTTATCTTTCATTCTTCTGTTTCCTCAAATTTGTTACGCCTTTGGCCTGTTCAATCTTTTTCCTGATTTGTCCCTCCATTCCCCATACGCGAGAATACCTTTTTCAAGATAAAACAGCTTGCTAGGATGCTTAAAGTCAATCCAGCGAGTGTGAGCACTGCTATAAAGTCCTTCGAGAAAGGCGGGCTAATGTCGTGGGAGATTCGGGTGGGGGTGAACCGCCGATGAACACGGATTGCACGGATTACGCGGATGCACACGGATTTCGTATCCGCGAAAATCCGTCCGATCCGCGTCATCCGTGTTCTACGTCGTGGTTTTTCATTCCAGTCCACAAAAAACATAAGGCTGAGCGGTCTTTGCGCCCTTTGCGTTCTCTGCGGTGATGTTTCCCCGGCAACTGCTTTGCTCCGCGCTCCGCGATGCCCTCCTCCCGAAGCTGATGTCGGGCGAGATTCGGTTAAAGTAGAATGATTATTTCATACAGGGAGTGCATTCAGACCCAGGCGCATTGCAGATGTCGTAGGTTTGCGAATACTTGCGGATGAAGACGGTAAAGAAACCACCTCATAGATTTTTTAGCTCATCCTCTGGCGTTCCCACTTCTATACAATCCGCTGCCCTCTCAATCTGCTGTTTATCGAGGCTGATTAACTTTGTCCCGAACATGGAGGCTACTGCCACATAAATTGCATCACATTTTACAAAATCAAGCGCCTTTTCAGTGTCATCCGTGCCTCTTGCGATTGCAGAAGATATCTCTGGCAGGACGATTTCAGGGACAACGATCGTAATCCCTCGCTCTTTGATAATTTCCATGAGCTTCTGGCTGTATTCATGGAATCTCTCGCCTTCTATCTCAGAATTTGTAAGCACACTGGCATCTATACAGTACATACTATCTTCTGTCTTCAGATATTAACTGCCAGCTTGGCTTATCTCTCTTCCAATCACGGGCTATTTCTTTACCAACTATGTGCAATCTGTCCCATGCTTTTGAGTCTTTTTTCTCCGCCGCAGCGCCAAGCATCCGACGCATAGCCTTCAGTTCAATTTCCAGAGCATCTATCCTGTTCTTCAGGATATTTATAGTAGTTTTCATTGCTATGACTTTTAATATCCATTCATTATAAACATTTGCATTATGAATGCAGCATAATGCCACAGTGCGGATGCCATGGCTGGACTTCGTGAAATACTTTAAAATTATCGGATCATTTACCGAATTAAAAAGGCATGAAGTCTTAGACCATATTTCACAATTCTCCCTAAAATCATAGATTATAATCGATAAATTTAAGTATTTTCAACAACTATACTCTACATAATGGACGAGAATGCAAAAATAGCGCTTGAGAGGCAAAATCCCTGGTGGTTCGGAAAAGAATTCGATACCGGGATCGATAGATTACCCTGGTATCCCGGGATAACAAAGTTCATGAAAGCGCGGGAAGTTCTCCTGCTACTCGGTGCCAGGAGGACGGGAAAATCAACGCTCGCATATCAGATTATCAGGAATCTCCTGGACAATAGGATATCTCCAGAAGCCATACTTTTCATAAATCTGGATGAGCCACTATTCCAGAGCAAATCAAAAGATCCTGTGTACCTCTCCGAAATAATAGAATATTATCTTGCGCAGAAGAGAGCCGTTCCGGCTTTTTACCTGTTCATCGATGAGATCCAGAACCACGATTACTGGGTGCAGACCATCAAGACCCTGTATGATTCAAGGAAAAACATCAAAATAATACTAACAGGTTCCACATCAACGCTGCTGCAGAAAGAAATAAGCACCAGGCTATCCGGCAGGTACTTTCATATCATAGTCTATCCGCTTTCATTCAGGGAATACCTTAGCTTCAAAAGGCTGCAAAAACCTGCAACCATTGAAAAGCTCCAGTACTTCAACGATTATCTTGAATTCGGCGCCTTTCCAAGAGTGGTACTTGAAGATGATAAGGATTTAAAACAGGAACTTCTCAGGAATTACTTCCAGACCATCTATCTTAAAGATATAATCTATCCCAATAACCTGCGAAACAACAAAGATGTGTTCGATCTGCTATATTTTCTCATCTCCAATATCGGGAAAAACTTCTCTTACTCAAATATCGCAAAAACACTTGGCGTTGCAGTGGAAACAGTGAAAGAATATATTGGCTGCGCAGAAAACTCATACCTGATATACACATTGACAAAATATGATGCATCCGTAAAAAAACAGCTCGCAAATCCAAAAAAGATATATTGTCTGGATACAGGACTTGTAAATTCGATTTCATTCAGGTTTTCAGAAAACAAGGGAAGATTAATTGAAAACCTTGTTTACATCTCATTGATAAAAGAGAAAAAAGAGATATATTATCACAGGGAAAACTATGAATGCGATTTTCTGATCAAAGAGGGAATGAAGATAAAACATGCAGTTCAAGTAACCCTTTCCCTGAAAGATGAAACCACAAGAAAAAGAGAGATCAGGGGATTAGTCGAAGCAATGGATGCATATAACCTCAAGGAAGGACTTATAATAACTGAAAAAGAGGCTGAGATAATTAATCTGGATGAGAAAAAAATAGTGATAAAGCCCATTTACGAATGGCTTGATGAAATGGAATCAGGTAAAGGTTGAAAAATGTCATCCATATTGACAGAATCAGAGGTTGAAGATGTCGCTCTTGAGATTCTCTCGGAACTGGGCTATAAAATACTTCACGGTCTTGATATTGCACCTGACGGCATAAATCCGCAGAGGAAGAGCTATTCTGATGTTGTTCTGGTTGAAAGGCTAAGAGATGCAGTTGATAGGATTAATCCGAACATACCCGAAGAACCAAGAGAAGAAGCAATTAAAAAAGTATTAAGGACACAGAGCCCGCAACTCATCATTAACAACCAGAATTTCCATAAGAAGCTGGTTGAGGGCGTAGATATCGAATATAGAAAAAAAGACGGAAAGGTCGCGAATGATAAGGTCTGGCTTTTTGATTTCAAAAATCCGCAGAATAACGAGTTCCTTGCTGTAAATCAGTTCACAATCCTTGAAAACAACAATAACAGACGACCTGACATAATCCTTTTTGTAAACGGTCTTCCTCTGGTCGTCATCGAATTAAAAAATCCTGCTGATGAGAATGCAACGATCTGGACTGCTTTTAATCAACTCGAAACCTACAAAGCCCAGATTCCTTCGCTATTCCCTTATAATGAGATTTTAGTTATCAGTGATGGGATCGAGGCGAGAGCAGGAACACTAACCTCCAACAAAGAGAGGTTCATGCCCTGGAAAACCATCGAGGGGAAAGAAATTGCACCTTCTGCAATGCCTCAGTTGGAAGTCCTTTTTCAGGGGATGTTTGATAAAAAAATATTGCTTGACCTGATAAAGCATTTCATAGTATTTGAACAGGAACGGCAGGACATTCATAAAAAACTCGCAGCCTATCATCAATATCATGCCGTCAATAAAGCAATTGAAGCAACGCTTAATGCTTCAAGTCCAAGGGGTGATAAGCGCTGCGGTGTTGTCTGGCATACACAGGGTTCGGGAAAAAGCCTCACAATGGCTTTTTACACTGGAAAACTTGTCTTATCTCTGGATAATCCCACGATCGTAGTGCTGACAGATAGAAATGATCTCGACGACCAGTTATTTGGCACTTTCAGCCGCTGCCATGAGCTGCTCAGACAAAAACCAGTACAGGCAACTTCAAGAACTGAATTAAAAGAACTTCTCATGGTTGCTTCCGGTGGCGTAGTCTTTACGACGATACAGAAATTCTTCCCCGAAGAGAAAGGGGATAAATACCCTCTTCTCTCTGAAAGGAGAAATATCATCGTAATAGCAGATGAGGCGCACAGAAGCCAGTATGATTTTATTGACGGCTTTGCCAGACACATGAGGGATGCATTGCCCAATGCCTCATTTATCGGTTTCACCGGGACGCCGATAGAAAAATCAGATAGAAGCACTCCTGCTGTATTTGGAAATTATATTGATATTTATGATATCGAGCAGGCAGTAGAAGACGGCGCCACCGTGAGGATATATTACGAAAGCAGACTGGCAAAACTTGAATTAAAGCCTGAGGAGCGCCCGAAGATCGATCCGGAATTTGAAGACGTCACAGAAGGCGAGGAAATAGAGAGGAAAGAAAAGCTGAAAAGCAAATGGGCAAGGCTCGAGGCAATTGTTGGAAGTGAAAAACGCATAAAGATCATTGCAAAGGATATTGTTGATCATTTCGAGAAGCGGCTTGAAGTACTTGAGGGGAAAGGCATGATCGTCTGCATGAGCAGGCGCATCTGCATCGAACTTCACAATGAGATCGTTAAATTGAGACCTGAATGGTATCACAGGGACGACGACAGGGGAATTATCAAGGTTATTATGACAGGTTCTGCAAGTGATGATGTGAGCTGGCAGGAACATATCAGGACTAAGCCGCGGCGCAGAGTTCTTGGAGACCGCATGAAAGACCCAACCGATCCTCTTAAAATTGCTATTGTGCGGGATATGTGGCTGACAGGATTTGATGCGCCAAGCCTTCATACCATGTATATTGACAAACCCATGCGAAGCCATGGATTGATGCAGGCTATCGCAAGGGTGAACCGTGTTTTTAAGGATAAAAAAGGAGGACTTGTTGTTGATTATCTGGGAATAGCGGATGAGTTAAAGAAAGCATTATCCGATTATACCGAAAGTGGTGGCAGAGGTAAAACCGTATTTGATAAAGAAGAAGCGGTTGCATTAATGCTTGAGAAATATGAACTTGTTGCAGAACTATACCATGGATTTGATTATGAAAGATTCTTCACAGCGCCGCCGAGGGAAAAGGTGTCTATTATTCCAGCGGCTATGGAGCATGTATTAAAGCAGGAAAATGGTAAAGAGAGATATCTTGAGTATGTAACCAGATTATCGCAGGCATTCGCCCTCGCTGTACCGCACGAGGAAGCTTTAAAGATTAGAGATGAGGTTGGATTTTTCCAGGTAATTCGGTCAGGTCTTGCTAAAACCACGGTAATAGCGGGTAAACCTCATGAAGAACTGGATTCCGCTATCAGGCAGATTATATCCAAAGCTATTGTCACGGATAAAGTCATAGACATTTTTGATGCTGTAGGGTTGAAAAAGCCAGATATCTCAATACTATCGGATGAATTTTTAGCTGAAGTTAAAAGAATGCCCCACAAGAATCTTGCATTTGAATTGCTCAGGAAGCTTTTAAATGATGAAATAAAAACAAGATCAAAAAAGAATCTGATCCAGGGAAAGTCTTTTGCGGATATGCTGGAAAAAGCGATTAAAAAATACCAGAATAAGAGTATAGAGACCGCGCAGATTATTGAAGAATTAATAGAACTGGCAAAAGAGATGCGTGAGGCAAAACTGAGGGGAGAAAAATTAAATTTAAATGAAGAGGAACTTGCTTTCTATGATGCTCTGGAGGTGAATGATAGCGCAGTCAAAGTTCTGGGTGATGAAAAATTAACAATTATTGCACGTGAACTTGTTGATACGGTTCGTAAGAATGTAACGATCGATTGGACTTTAAAAGAAAGTGTCCAGGCAAAACTTAGAGTTATGGTAAAGAGGATATTGAAGAAGTATGGTTATCCTCCGGATATGCAGAAGAAAGCAACAGAGACCGTGTTGGAACAGGCAAAATTAATATGTAAAGACATGGCGGGAATGTGAATTTATAAGAATCTATCTAGGTGTTTCATCCCCTTGTTCCTCTTCCCCAGCCATCTTTAATCTATAGCACCCGGGCGCGCAGGACTATCGCCTCCCGCACCCCAGGGACGCACGCAGGCGGATTCCGGTTATTTTCTAACTTCACCATAGAAAAAGATAGTGCTTTGAAACGCGGCAAATATTGCCTTAACTCTTCAAAGTTTGTCGGTATCTTAACGATTAATACCCTTAAGACATATATGGATGCTCATGGCAAAACCAAAAGACAGGCATGTTATGGAAGCGCTCGGAAAGACGCGTGTAGTTGTGGAGAACGGAAAGGTCGTTGAAGTTGGAGAACCGCAGACAGAATACTGCCCCATCTTCGATAAGGTGCGCGGGATAAAGAAATTCACAGGGAAGACCGCGAAAGAGAACATCGAGTTCAGGATGAAGGATTTCGGTTTGTTCACGGAGGACAGGGCTATCGAAATGGAGATATTCGTGGGTTTTGGCGCGAGCGAGACCTTTATGACCGGACTGCGCCGTGGGCTCCTGGATACCTGCGTGACAGCATGCGACGGCGCAGGGACCGTGATCACAAGCAACCCGAAACTGGCACAGGGCATGGGTTCCCGCATCTCAGGACTTATTGAGACAACTCCGATACCAAAGCTCATCGAGAGGATACAGGAAGTGGGAGGCATTGTGCTTGACCCGCAGACAGCGGCTCTTGACCAGGTGGCAGGAGTGAAGAAAGCTATCGAGCTAGGGTATAAGAAGATAGGCGTTTCGGTCACGAATGCAAAGGACATGCGCGCCATCCGCGATCTTGAGAAAAAACACAAGGTGCAGGTTGTCGCTTTTGGTGTCCATACCACAGGCATGCCCGAGAACGAGGCAAAGGAGTTCATCGACCTTGTGGACATGACCACAGGATGTACATCTAAATGGATACGCGGCTGCATCACAGGGAAGACCATAGCGCAGTTCGGGACAGCGATACCCATATTCGCGATCACCCAGTGCGGCAAGGAAATGCTGCTTGAGAGAGCGAAAGAGGTGACTGATCCGATACTTATCAATACGATGAAGCTGCCTGTGCAGCCTGATGAGAAGCAGCCACGACCGCTCATATGAGGCTGGCTTCTCTATTTTGTGAACATTCATGCTGACAGTTGAAGAATACACATCAGGGAAGATATTTGAATTCATATGATGCTAAAGAAATATCCAAAGAGGATGCGATCAATGTAATGAAAAAGGGGAAAGAGAGCGGACGTTTACAATTAATATCCAGGGTTTCCGGAAGACCTCTTGAGTTGTGCAATCAATCCCCCAAAATGTGCAGTTTATGGAAATTGGAAAAGGCTGGATTCAAGATCATTACCGGGAGGTAAAGTTCAGGCAGAATGTTGCGTTAAAAAATCCAGCAGAATCTCCTCAAGCTGTTTTCTATCTGAATACGCCTTTGCGCTAACATACCCCGTTGAATTTCCAAGCACCATCGCAGAGGCCCTGGCTCCAGTTTCATAAAGGCACAGCACAGGTTTTTTATGCTTAACGGCGTGGCAGATCTCGTATCCCACGCCAATTGATGGAACTGTTATTTCTGCAATCACGCAATCGCTTTCTTCTATCCAGTTCGCATCTTTTTCATATATCTCCTGCTCTGTCATTTTAGCTTCCACTTTTTCAAGACCCTCGGCAGCCACATGCTCGCTGATGACAGTGTAGTTCCTGGATTTCAGGAAGCTGATTATGTAGCGATATGTCGGGATTAGCTGCCGTCCGCCTCTGATTGAACCTGCAAAGAAGATCTTATTATAGTTTTGTTTTTTCATAATTAAAGTAATCTTTTGATTGCTTCGCTGATTTTCCAGACTTCAATTATCTTCCGGTTCCTTATCTCGTCGAAATGCTTATCGTTGGTGATCAGTACTGCACCAGATTGCAGGCACGTGGCTGCATGAACTGCATCAGCAATAGCATTTTCAGGAAAGAATTTTTTGCATTTAATAACATTATCTTCCGATGGATTTCCAATTTTGACGATACTACATATTAGCAGGAAAAAATCCGGTACTCCGAAAACTAATGCGTATCTGTTATACTCACCGAGCAAAACATCATTTGCAATAAGCTCTATTTCAGGTTCGTCAAGCAAATAAACAAGTAAATCCGTACTGCGTGTCCACTTTTTAACCGCTGCAATGAAAAGGTTTGTATCAACTAAAAACCTTTGGGTACTTTTTCCTTGCAATCCTGTTCCCCTCGTCTTCTACTTCCTTTTCAAGCTTGTCAATATCGATTTCCTTTATTTTTTCAATAATGTTCCCCAGCATTTTCTTAATATTCACTTTTCTAAGCAGAATGGTGTCCCTGCCGGCATTGACTGCGAATATCTCTTCCCCAGGTTTAAGGTTCATTTCTTCCCTAATCTCCTTTGGAAGTAGAATTCGCCCTCTCTCGTCAATCTTTGTGAGTGGCATATTCCCATATATCCCACTTATGGGTAATAAATATTGTGGCAAGTTAATTTGAACATGCAAAAAATATCTTCACAGCACACCTCTGAAATAATGACCAGTCGTATATTCACCCAGATCGCTGCATTTCATTTCAACACCACAATTATCCATTGCATCCCTGTAAGCCCTTGTTATTCTTTCTGTTGTTTTCCTGTCATACGTTCCTGCTTCTATCCTCAGGCAATCAACTCCAGCTTTTATAAGGTCTGGAACATGTTCAAGCATGCAAAACTCACGTGAGTTCATGATATAGGTTCTTCCCTGCAAGTCGGTTTTTACTGGAAAGACAAAACCCTTCTCATCTTTCAGGCAGACTTCGCCAGCTTCTCCAGGAAAGAGCCCTCTGGCAAGGTCGTGCTCTGAGACCATAAGAGGAAAATTACCGTGCACGATGCATTCTGTTGAGCCATAAGATGTCATGGTTTTTATTTCTTTCAACGTGAGTTCAGGCGAGAGCGTCACCCTCTGACTGGATCTTAAGAGATATTCCATTGTCAGCCTGTTGAAGATATTGAAGGGATTATCGAGGACTATCGGAGCCGCTGGATACATCTTGCGCAGATGATATAAGAGGCCTGGATTGGCAACAAGGAAACCATCCGGTGATAGATCATTGTGTGTTCTTTGCAGTGAAAAAAGATACAGTAATTCATTGATATTTTTAACTATCCGCGGCGTGCTAATGAATACACATACTCCATTTTTCCTGCCGTACTCGATTGCTTCACGATAAAACAATTCTTCAATGTATCTGCGTTTATCTGCG
>JAYTKX010000001.1:0-3409 GCA_043729865.1 Methanobacteriota archaeon | reverse complement strand
GATGAAATGATGGTAAAGAATAGAAATCCAATACTTGTGATAATATTTTCCCCTGTATCAATAATACTTACACAAATAGAACTCAATAAGCTGGCTAATCAATAAGAGGATAAGCTAAATTGTTCTGCGATAAATGTGGCACTCAAAATCCGGATGGTGTGAATTTCTGCTCTAGATGTGGGAGCAACCTTAAATTGGAAATTTCACAATCATCTTTGTTCACCAAAAAGCTCGGAACTTTTGAACAGTTAGACCTGATTTCTCAAGAAATAGAAAAACTAGGATTTATCTATAAATTAGGATTTTATATCCAGGGTTTCTTTATATTATTTATATTTACATTTTATACTCTATTTATTGGGCCAATTATTGTTTACTTTTGGGGAAAAAGAGGTTGGCCAAGAAACAGTTTAGTTAAAGCTGCCCTGTATTATAACGTATATGCTATACCGATTATTGCTATAATAGCTGGTTCAGTTATTTTTATTGCAGTTCTTGCCGCTTTCATATTCGGAATGGGGTCGTCAAGATAATATATTCTGTTTTATTCACATTTGATAAAAATAGAATGCACCGATCGGGATTTGAACCCGAGTTATTAGCTTGGAAGGCTAAAGTCATAGCCACTAGACCATCGGTGCAATGATTTGGCTCTAACAGCACTTTTTACCTTAAAAACCTTTAGATTCATATAAGTTTTCCTGAGGAGAATTCTTATGTCCTGTCGGGTATAGAATAGATGCATATTATGAGCCGCTTAAAAGACATCCTTGAGAAATTATCCAATGCGCACGGGGTTTCAGGATATGAGAACAACGTCAGGCAGATGATAGAGGACGAAATAAGACCTTACGTTGATGAGATCAGAACAGATAAAATGGGGAATCTCATTGCGACAAGACGCGGAGGCTCACCCAGGATCATGCTTGCAGCGCACATGGATGAGATCGGGCTCATGGCAAAATACGTTGACGATAATGGTTTTATCTATTTTACCACAACAGGCGGATGGTTTGACCAGACGCTCCTTAACCAGAGGATGATCCTGCATACAGGGAACGGGCAGGTTTACGGGGTGATCGGCTCGAAACCTCCGCATGTCATGAAAGAGGAAGATAAAAAGAAACCTGTTAAAGCCGAAGATATGTATATCGATATCGGGGCAGTCAGCAGGGACGATGCTCAAAAGATGAGTGTCAGGGCTGGAACGCCGATTACTTCTGATATGGAGTTCAGGTCAATCGGGAACGACATGGTAACCGGCAAAGCCCTTGACGACCGCGGTGGCTGCGCAGTGCTCATTGAGGCGCTGAGGCAGATGAAGGACGTGAAAGCTACGGTGCATGCCGTATTTACAGTGCAGGAGGAGGTTGGCATGAAAGGTGGCAGGACATCGGTTTTTGGATTGGATCCAGATGTTGCGCTTGTGTCAGAAGTGACATTCGCTGGCGACCATCCAGGCATCGAAAAGAAAGACTCGGCGCTTGAGATAGGAAAAGGACCTGCTATCACAGTAAGCGATGCCGAGGGGGACGGTATCATTGTCCCTGAAAATGTCTTGAGGTGGTTAAAGGAAGCGGCAGAGAAAAATGGCATCCCTTACCAGCTTAAAGTGGGCGCAGCAGGGCAGACTGACGCCTCCATAATCCACCTGACGCGTGAAGGTATTCCCACTGGCGTTATCAGCACGCCATCAAGGTACATCCACACGCCCGTAACTGTGATGAAAATGAGCGACCTTGAAAAGAGCGTACAACTCATTGTGAAGGCTGTTGAGAGCGTGTACAGGTTTTTCTAATTAATAGAAAACGGTCAATTATCATCGTATTCTATATAGGGCATTCCCGACCTTCTCTTGATGAACCTGTCCATGTAATTGACAAGACGGTTGGGATATCTCTGGCTCAGGACGTTGTTGAGAACTACGGATTCACCGATCTCAACAGGTTCCAGGAACCATTCTTTTTTAACCTGCGCAGGAAACACGACCTCGCCGATGGGCGATTTTAGTAAAGCATCAGGAGAGTTTTCATCCAGCGGGACCACTGTGAAATATTTCTTCGTTAAGAGGGGCATACCCCTGCCCTCTAATTTCGATATCATCACAGTATCTTCATTAGGGACTATGTCTGTGTTCTCTGCGAGCGCTTCCATATTTACTCCGACCTGGTTCGACTTTAAGTCTGCGGACTGTCCGCCTACAACGGTAACGTACCAGTGTTTGAGTGTCTCAACCGGATAGGGATATATCTGGTTTTTCATGGATTATATTTTATACTTCAATGTATTTATATTTTAACCTCATATTTTTATTTCAGCCATGAGCAAAAAAATATTACAGACAAAAAATCAAGAACTGCGATATATGATGCAAACGTCCCTGCGAAATCCCGAGGAACAGCAGGGAGAGGAAGGTTATGACAGGCAGGCACATCAGTATGCCGGCTATTTTCTGCGATCTGCTGAAATGAATTAATTCAGTGCAATGCGTAAGTACTGCATAAATGCAGAAGTTATTTATCTTATTACATCCTTAATATAGATGGATATTTGGATATTTGGGAAAGAGGTTACTAATTTAATGCATCTATTACTCTCATGGTAACATGAAATGGATTTGAATTTTCAGAAACTTTTGTTTGTAACTGTTTATTTCCCGGTACACATAATCCAAAAATCAATAAAAGGGAGGAACAAAGAATGTTAAATAAGAGAATTTGGATCGGTATTGCGATCCTGCTGGCAGCTATTACAGGAACTGTAGCAGCACTTACGCCACAGGAACAACTTGGAAAGAATCTGTTTTTCGATACGAACCTTTCTGAACCAGCAGGACAGGCATGCGCGAGCTGCCATGATGCGAGCGCAGGTTTTGCGGAACCTGATAAAAGCCTTCCTGTTTCAGAGGGTGTGATAACAGGAAGATTTGGCACACGTAACTCTCCTGCCGCAGCATATGCTGTTTTCAATGGCGAGTTCACTTTGAAAAGCGGTATCATGGGCGGTCAGTTCTGGGATGGGCGCGCAGCCAACCTTACAGAGCAGGCAAAAGGTCCGTTCCTTAATCCGGTCGAAATGAATAATCCGAGCAAGGCAAGCGTTATAGGGAAAATCCGGGTATCTGCGTATGCTCCCCAATTCGAAGCGATATGTGGACCAAATGCCTTCGATCCAGCCAATGTTGAACGCTCATACAACTGCATGGCGGCGTCGATAGCGACTTTCGAGGGGACAAGCGAACTTAATAAGTTCACATCAAAGTTCGATGCATATCTGCAAGGTACCTATACTCTCACACCGCAAGAAGATCTTGGAACCCAAGTTTCCCACTCAAAAATTGAAAGCAATAGCAGGCACCTTTGTGCCTTCCAGAATTTAGTTGATTTTTGGTCGTAACAACTTAACTTCA